>DASSMN010000274.1:0-3882 GCA_035688885.1 Gemmatimonadales bacterium | reverse complement strand
GCTTCGGAAGCTCGACGCGCTCCACGACTGATGACCCTCGCAAATGAAGGGGCCCGCGCCGTGAGCGCGGGCCCCTTCTACTCTGACGGTAAGAGGAAGTGTGCTAGGTGCGACGGGGCGTGGTCCCGGTGCGCACCGTCTCGCTGCTCTCGCTCATCCTGTCGACGTCGAGCGCCTGACCGGTCACCCGGTGCCAGGCGTCCCGGACCGCGTCCTTGACGTGCTCCCAGGTCGATCCCTTTGCATCCCGGTGCTCGTACTTGTCCCACCCGGTGCGGAGGTCGGACTCCACGTCGTTCCAGGTCCGTCCCATGTTGTGCTGTCCGGATTCGAAGCCGTACCGATAGGCCGGCCGGAACTCATCATAGGTGTACCCGGAGGCGTAAGGGCGGGAGTTGAAGTTGCTTCTCCACCACTGATCTTCCTGGTCCCAGGTGTTGATGTCAGCCATGCGATCCTCCCGTGCAAATGGACTGCGGTTGCGAAAGCCAACCTAGGCCCGGAGACAAGGCTTTGGCGTGAGCCTGGTCACGGCGGCGACCGCGCAAGGCGACCTGCACTAACGTCCGGCAGGTCGCGATGCAAGACCAGACCGCCCGCCGTGCTCCGGCCTGCAGGGCACTCCCCCCGTCGCCTCCATCCTCCATGACCGCAGCCGGTTGCACTGCCGGCGCGCGACCGCGGCGGCATCGCCATGGGGCAAATCGCGTTGGGCACACCCGTTGCAGACGGAGGACGGGTCCACCCACGTGTCAAAGTCCTCTTCACCGCGCGCCAACACGTCCCGAAGCGAAGCTTCCGCGCTCTCAACTGGAGTGAGCCATGGTCACGTTCCTGAAAGGCCGCCGCCGCAACGACGACGCTGTAGTCGCCGTGGACGAGAGTGGGGCGAATATCGCCCGCGCTCTGGAAGCCATGGTCCATCGCGCTGAAACGGCGGTCGAGCAGCTGCGGCAGCTGGCGCCGATCATGGAGCGGTCGGCCGAGCTGGACACGCTGCGCGAGCGCTGCGCGGCGGTCGAGCAGCAGGTCCAGCAGTTCGAGGCCCTCGGCTCGCGGCTTGCTGATGCCGAGCGTCAGGCGGAGCGGCTGGCGTCGGCCGGTGAGGAGATGGATCGCATCCAGGGCCGCATGGGCGATCTGGGCCAGAAAGTCGAAGGGGCGCTGGAGCTCCGCGCCGATGTCGAGCGGGTGCTCAGCATGGAAGGGCCGGTGAATGCGCTCAAGAGCGAGACCGAGTCGCTGCGGGGGCAGAACGCCGAGAACGTCGAGGGGGTAGGCCGGATCCGGGCGCAGCACGACGACGCACTGACCGCGCACCGCCAGACCACCACCCGGCTCGAGGCCATCGACCAGGAGCATCAGGCCGCGCTGGGGCGGCTCGAGGAAACCACCCGCAAGCTTCAGGTCGTCGAGCGCTCGCTCGACCCGCTCAACCAGGCCACCGAAGCCATTCCGGGCGTCCAGCACCAGCTTGCCGTGCTCAAGTCCCTCGCCGACCACCTGGCCCAGAAGACCACCTCGCTCGAGCAGCAGCGGGAAGCGGTTGATCGGGCCGCCGGCCAGATCAGCAAGCTGACCGTCATGGACCGCGAGCTCGACACCTGGCTGCGCCGCCAGGAGGAGCAGATCCGGCGCTTCAGCGCCATCGAGGGCAAGATCGCGGAGGTCCAGACGCTGCACGTGAAGGTCATGGCCAAGAACGAGGAGCTCCAGAGCGCGCAGCAGGAGGCCGAAGCGGCTCAGCAGAGCGCCCGCCAGGCCGTGACCGAGCTGCGCGACCAGATGCGGAAGAGCAGCGAGAGCTTCGAGCTCGAGAACCGGGGGCTCCACGCCGTGAGCGAGCGTGTGGGCGACCTGCGCTCCGCGGTCAAGGAGTGCGAGGCCCGGTTCGCCGTCCTCGACGCGGCCAGCCAGGGCACCGCCGCCGTGCAGGCCCAGGTGCGGAGCATCACCGAGCAGGCCTCGGCGCTGTCGGAGGAGCTGGTGCGGCAGGCGGAAGAGGCCCGGCGGCTCGCGGTGATGCGGGAGAACGCGGAGCACCTCGACACGCTGGCCGCCGACACCGCCGAGCGCATGCAGCGCATCGAGGTCCTCAAGCCGCAGCTCGACGAGGCCGTGCGACAGCTCGCCACGCTCAAGGGGACCCACGAGATGATGGCGGACGGCCTGGAGCAGATGCGGCTGGCCCAGACCGAGATGATCCGGGTGCGGGAGAGCCACGCCGAAACTCAGAACTGGCTCACCACCACCGATGGCTGGACCCGGAAGGTCGAGGCCCAGGTCAAGGACCTCCAATCCATGGAACCGGCGGTCGAGCGCATCCGCGCCGAGGTCGAGCAGGTCAAGAGCGCCATGGGCGAGATCGAGACTCGGCGCGGGGTCCTCGAGGAGATGAACCAGCGGCTGGCTGACCTTGGGGCCGTGAGCGCCGAGCTCAAGGAGCGCGCGGAGGGCTTGCGGGCCCGCATGGATGGCGCCGAGAATCGCTTCGCTCAGCTCGCGGCCCGCGCCGATGAGGCCAGCCGCGTGTCCGATACCATTGCCGAGGTCGCCTCGTCGGTGACGGCGGCCGAGCGGCGCCTCGATGCGGTGGACGGCTCGGTGCGCTCCCTGGAGAGCCGCACCACCCAGCTCGATGATCTCGAGCAGCGCATCCGCCTGCTGGGCGAAGAGATCGAGCAGCGGCAGGGTGCGCTCGACAAGGCCACCGAGCATCTGGACCGGGCGTCGACCCTGCGGCAGGAGTCGGCCGAGACCGCCCAGCGGCTGGAGGACCTCACCCGCAAGATCGGCACGACGCTGCAGAAGGCCGATCAGCAGGCCCAGGGCCTCGACCGTCTCACGGGCGAGCTCACCAAGCGGGCCGACACCCTCAAGCCCATCGAGCGCCAGCTCACCACTTTCGAGGGGCTGCTGGCCCAGTGGGAGGACGCGCAGGCCGAGGCCGCGCGCGGCCTGGAGCAGACCCTGGCCCGTCAGGGCGCCGTTGACGCGCTCGAGGCCCAGGTGAAGCATGTCTTCGACCAGGCCGACCGCGCGGTCGAGCACGCTCAGACCATCGGGAGCTCGCGGCGCGAGATCGAGGAGACGTACGAGCTGCTGAAGGAGACCCACGCGCAGCTCAAGTCCGCCGAGGAATCGCTGCACGGGTTCGAGGCGCGCCGCCGGCAGCTCGAGCGCACCGAGCAGCGGCTGGCCCGGGCCGAGGCGCTGGCGCTTGAGGTCCGCTCGACGGTGGATTCGCTCCAGGCGCAGCGGGCCGTGGTGGACCATGTGATCGAGCGGTCCGGTGCCCTGACCTTCCAGATCAAGCAGGCGGAAGCGGTGGTCGAGACCCTGCGTCGCGAGCGCGCCCTGGCGTGCGATGTGAGCGCTGCTGTGGCCGCCATGCGGGAGCCGGACGAGGACCAGTAGCCAACAAGTCCAAGCCACAGCGCACCATCTGCCGCGCTCGGGCCTGGCCTGAGCGCGGCAGTACTTTGTCGGCCGGCGGGACAGCCGGCGGCACCACTACGCCGCCGCGCGGATCACCCGAGCCACTCGGCGGAGGTCGGCAAAGAAGTCGCGCCGAGCCTGTTCCCGCGCGTCCGCGGGCGCTCGCAGGACGGCCGATGGATGTACCGTCGCGATGACGGTTCCGGCCCAGTCGGATCTCACGGCTTTGCCCCGCCGCTCGGTCACCTTGAACTTGGGCCCCAGCAGGGCCTGCGCGGCGGTCGCGCCCAGCGCTACGATCACCCGGGGCCGCACCAGCCGGATCTCTTCCTCCAGCCAGGGGTGACAGGCCCGGACCTCGCCCGGGGAAGGTTTCTTGTGCAGCCGCCTCCGGGTGAGCTCGACCCGCACGAACTTGAAGTGCTTGACCGCGTTGGTGACGTA
>DASSMN010000157.1:0-9739 GCA_035688885.1 Gemmatimonadales bacterium | reverse complement strand
GGCGGGCGCCGACGCAGTCGGCATTCACAGCCGGACCCGGGCCGGCGTCAACGGCGGGTTGGGCCTGACCTTCCGGCTGAGCGAGATGAAGCTCTTCTTCGAGAGCCGCTATCACGATGTGTTCAGCGGCCTGGCCGGAGGGACCGATGCCCGGTTCGTCAACCTCACCCTGGGGGTGCGGCTCGGTCGGTGAGGATCCGTCACCCGCGTGTGAGAGCCGGAGATATGTCTCCGGCGCCAACCCCGCTTCGATCCCGAGGCGGGGTCATTGCTTGCCGCCACTTCGAGCTCCGGCCGCTCCCAGGGAAGACCGTGGTTCTTCAGCTCGGTTTCATGATCTCATCATCGATCGCCAATAGCTTGCATCAAGGCCGAGCTCGACGTGATCCGGTCCAGCGGGAACCTGAACCGGGGTCTTCACGCACTCCTCAGCCTGGCATCATCAGGTAGAATCCATGCTTACGGCCCCAATCCCGAAAGACCTGATTGCCCGGTACGACACGCCCGGGCCCCGCTATACCAGCTATCCCACGGTTCCGGCCTGGAACCGGCCATTCGGGCCAGCCGAATACCGCGAGGCCTTGGTCGCGCTCGCCGGGGCTGAATCAGACCCGGTGTCGATCTACGTGCACATTCCCTTCTGCGGGTATCGCTGCCACTACTGCGCCTGCAACGTCACGGTCGCCGGCCGGACCGACACCGCCGACGTCTATCTCGATCGCCTCGAGCGCGAGCTCGATCTGGTGACGGAAATCCTGGGCCGGCACCGCCGCCCTCGGCAGCTCCACCTGGGAGGCGGCACACCGAACTTCCTCACTCCCGCGCAGTGTAGCCGGCTGTCCCGGATGCTGGAGAATCGATTCACCTTCGGACCCGAGATCGAGCGCTCCATCGAATGCGACCCGCGAACGGTCACGCGGGACCAGCTCACCCTGTTGCACCAGCTAGGGTTCCGCCGCATCAGCTTCGGAGTGCAGGACTTCGATCCCACGGTTCAGACGGCCATCGGGCGGAATCAGCCGGAAACGGTCGTGCGTCAAGCGGTGGAGATGGCGCGGGAGACGGGATTCGCTGCGATCAACGTCGATCTGGTCTATGGGCTGCCGAGCCAGACGGCGACCAGCTTCGAGCAGACGCTCAACGCCACCCTCACGCTCCGCCCCGAGCGGGTCGCCTGCTACAACTACGCCCATGTGCCGCGGGTACGGCACAACCAGCGGCTGATCGATGCTGCGACGCTCCCGTCGCGAGACGAGAAGTTCCACCTGTTCCAGATGGCGGTGGAGGCGTTCACGGGCAACGGCTACGAATGGATCGGCCTCGACCACTTCGCTTTGCAGGATGACGAGCTCGCGCGCTCGGCGCGACAGGGGTCGCTATGGCGCGATTTCATGGGCTATACGACGCGCACAGCCCCCCACCTTCTGGGTTTTGGCATGAGCGCCATCGGGGATGTCGCGGGGCGCTTCATACAGAATGTGCCCCGCACCGGCCAGTACCAGAGGGACCTTGACCGTGGAGAGTTTCCGGTCGAGCGTGGGCACCGCCTGAGCGAGGACGACAAGGCTCGGCGGCAGGCCATTCTCCGGCTGATGTGCAATCTCGATCTGCCGTATCACATGGTGCCACCGCCCGCCGAGCAGAGCGCCGCGCGACTGCAGCGGTTGGTGGACGAGGGATTGCTCATTCAATCCTCAGAACGCTATGAGGTGACCTGGCTGGGTCGCTGGTTCCTCCGGAACATCGCCATGGCGCTGGACGCGTATCTGCCGCAGCAAGTGGCTGGGACTCAACCGGTGTTCAGCAGGACGGTCTAACGGTGCGGCCCCGCGCTCGGATCTCCGCCTGCCTCTGAAGCATCGAAGCACAAGTCGGCCGAGGCGGGGCGTGGTCTTTGCCAGCGCCGTCAATCGTCGGGCGACTGCTCGCTGGCCTGTTCCGGCTCTGTCGCCCGGGTAGCTACACCCGTGCCCCGATCGCCGGGCGAATGGGCCGCCGCGGCACCGTACTGATAGACCAGCTTACCGCCCGAATGACCCACCAGGGCGCCCGCCACGACAAGACCCAAGGCACCGACGGTCGTTGCCAGGCGAGCAGCCATCCCGATGCGGCCGCCCAACAGCCCGGCGCCGGCTACCAGGAGGACACCGGCCGAGAGCAGAAGGAAGCGCTCGGCGGCTTCTTCATGGTTCTCGAGCGGCGCTTCGGGGACTACGCGCTCCACAGTCTCCTCCTCCCGCCCTCCAGTCTGGACTGCCACCCAGGCGCTTGCCGTCAGGGCAGCGGCCAGGGCGAGAGTGAGGATCCAAGGTCCCCGGGAGCCCGGGCGTCGCCGCCCGCGCCACAAGGCGGCCAGCGCCGCTATCGGCAGCAGGAAAGCCAGGACGATGGGGAAGTGGACTACAGCGGGGTGTAGCGGATCGGGCAGCATCGGACGACTCCAATGAGGGTTCGTGCGCAAGGTGTGACCACCCGACCGCGCCTACAATCCGACATTCGACCCGGAACGCCAGGTACCACGGTATCTTGCAGCGCATCCGGCAAATGACGGAGTGGCCGTGGCCGATTCGGATCCAGTGTCACCACAAATCCGGCTCCCCCTAACGCTCCTGCTGATGGCCATCGTGGTCGGGGGCGCCGTGGACCTGGCGCTCGATGCGCCGGAAGACTGGGGCTCGTTCCACGTGGTCTATGAGGTCGGCCTGATCATCGCCGCCCTCGGCCTGGTGGCCTGGCTGTGGTACGGCTGGTGGCGAGCCGAGGCATCGGCCGGCGCGCTGCAGCGGTCCCTCACGGAGCAGCAGGCCGAGCGCGACGCCTGGCGGATGCGCGCCGAGCGGGCACTGGAAGGTCTGGGCCGAGCCGTGGACCAGCAGTTCGGCGCCTGGCACTTGACGGGGGCCGAGCGCGAGGTCGCTTTGCTCCTGCTCAAGGGACACGGACACAAGCAGATCGCGGCCGCGACGGGCCGGAGTGAGCGCACCGTGCGTCAGCACGCGGTGGCGGTGTACAAGAAGGCGGGCGTTCAAGGCCGCGCCGAGCTGGCGGCGTTCTTCCTGGAGGATCTGACCGTTCCGGCGGCGTACGGAACGCCTCAGGGGTAAGAAACGGCCCGACATCCCCGACCCTGACTCGCGACTTCCGTGCGCCATCTCCTCGTGTTGACCCTTGCCGCTCTGGCGCCCGTCGTTCCTATCCCGGCCGCCCAGGGCCCCGCCCGCAGCACCGACACCCTGCCGACCATTGCCGAGCGCACCAAGCGCGTCGAGCGGCGCCTGGGACGGGCCGGTCGAAGCGGACCTACCGGGGAAGCGCCACGTCCGCCGAGCGCCTGGCGCCCGCGGTCGCGGCATCATCGAGGGGAGCGGAGGTGTCGTCGTACCCGTAGCGCCGAAGATCGTCGCGCAGGACCTCGTCGAGAATCGTCTGCTGAACGGGCGCCAGGTCCTCGCGCCAGCGATCCTTGGTGCTCTTGATCCTGGCATCCTTCACCGCGCGCTCCAGGGTGCGTGACGGGGGGAGATCCGCGAACTCGAGCACCCGGTGCAGGGTTTCCATCGGCTGCTCGCAGAACCGCTCGTACCTGATCTCCATGAATCGCCGCGGGTCGAGCTGGCGCCGGGCGGCATCGATCGCCCGCATCTGGATGCGCCATTCGATGCCCGCGAGGGCGATGAACGAGCGCTCGTACCGCTCCCAGATCGCCTGGTCTTCCGGGGAAAGCGGACCCGCCCGCCATCCCGGCGGCCCCGACCAGCCATTCCAGAACTCGATGTGCAGCATCGAGCTCGCGACCGAGCGGCCATCACGCATGATGTGGATGAACCGGGCATCCTCGAACACCTCGTCGAGGTAGCCGATGCGGGACCACCCGGTAACCTTGATCAGCAGCCGATGCCGACGCCGCGTGAGCAGCGCGCCAAAGGCCCGGTTGAGCTGCCGCTTGACCCGAGCGCTGACGTCCGACCGCACCAGATCGCGGCGCGGCTCGCCGAATCCGTACGCGTATCGGTCCCAGAACTCGTAGCACTCCATCGGATAGATCGCACCGCGCAACAGGCGACCGACGAGCCGGTTGCCCATGGCCGTCGTCGCCCAGCGGTTGATGGCCGGCCGGCCGGGCAGCACCTTGGCGAACCCGTTCAGCCACATGACCTGCTCGTGGCTGCTGAGCAGGGTGTGGAACAGGGTCGACCCGCAGCGCCCCGTGCCGACGAGAATGATCGGTTTGACGATCTGGGTCATCTGGCGTGGGTTGTGGTGGAGGGAACATGCACGGACTGACCCGGCCTGGCCAGCGCCCCGGCCTCTTTCCTACCCGGGCACGTCGAGTGTCCCGGCGATCTGCTCGCCGCTCGTTCCCCGCGGTGTCCCTGCGATCAACCGTGCCTTACGTAGGATGATCGGACGTGGCGCAGGTCGGCGGGAATGGGCGCGCCAACGACGCGTAGCCCGGCGTTGTGGAACCGGCCGTCGACCGTCCGCCCTTCGAGCAGGAGCCTTGCCCCCGGCACGTGGTCGGCTGCCAGCACCATCAGCGTGGGCCCGATAACTCCCGCGGCGGCCGCGGCCACAAAGGTGAGCCCCCGAGCGGCCATCGCGTGAGCGCCGGCCGCGAACAGCACCGCCGCGATGAACAGCGGGTGGTAAAGATAGATCACGTAGGACGACCCGCCGATCCGCTCCAGCAGTCGCGCGCGAGGCAGCAGCTGCAGCGCGCAGAGCCCGGCCGACACGCCGATGACGAGGTTCAGGACCGAGCGCTGATCGATGGGCTCGATCGGCGCGATCCTCCTGGTCAGCACGACATAGGTGTGCAGCCCCTGTGCCAGCACCAGGCAGAGCACGGTCACGACCAGTGCCCGCCTCGACTGGAGGAGCCCGCGAAAGCGATGTGCCCCCAGGCCGCACAGGAAGAACGGCAGCAGGTAGGTGGCGCTGTACACACTGAAGACGTTCCGGCTCTGGAACGGCGCCGCGAAGTAGAGCGCTACGGCCAGCGCGAGCACCAGGGTGTAGCGCGTGAAGGTGGACAGCGCGCCGACGGACTCCAGGGCCACGAGCACCGCGAACACCACCATCAGCGCCTGCACGAACCAGAGATGCCAGTAGGGAAACAGGTAGATGGTCCAGGCATGGGACAGCGGCGGCACGGGATGATGCATGGCGGTGTGAACGCCGTACAGGACCGTCGTGGCGACGATCAGCGGGACCCCGAGTCTGCGCAGCTTCTTGCTCGAGAATTCCCAGCCGTGTCCCGAGCCCAGCGGCCGCAGCGCGTAGACGAAGCCGGACAGGAACGTGAACAGCGGCATGCGCAGGTGCACGGCCAGGTTGGTGAACGTGCGCCAGGGCGAGTCGTCCGGCACGTGCAAGCCCGACGCCGATGAGGCGCCGATGGCATGGAAGGCCACCAGCAGCAGACAGGCGATACCACGGAGTGCCTGTACCCGGGCCGACTCCAGCGGATCGATCGCGGCGTCGAGGCGAGGCGCACGCGACGGGCCCGAGGGGCGGCCGAGCAGCTCGATCGGGATGGTTCGCCAGCCCAAGGCAGTGGGCATCGGTGCCGCTCCGGGGCGGTCCGGCGGTAGTTGAAGTCTGCTGTGACGTCGGGATGGAATCCGGGGTTCGCAAGAGGCAGGCCCCGCGGGCCAGCGCGCCGCCCTGGCCCCGGAGGTACAGCCTAAATCACTTCGTGGCAGGAGTTTACGATGTACCAGGTGGACGCCGAGCGACACCTCGGGGGTGGGTCGCTCGGCAATTCGCCCGGCGGGAGCGCATCGAAGCCACAACGGTGTGGCCCACTACCCCCGCCGCAGGGTCCCCAGCTCTTCGTAAAGCCGGACCATGGCGCGGATGCCGCGCCGAAGCTGATCCAGCTCGATCCACTCGTTGGGCGCATGGGCGTTCTCGCCAGGCAAGCCGAACCCGATGAGGAGAATGTCCGCATCGAACGCCCGCTCCAGTTCCGGCACGACGGGGATGGTACCCCCTGCGCCGCCGAGCACGGCCTCGTGCTCGAATACGCTGGCCAGCGCCAGCCGGGCCGCGGCGACCGCCGAGGTGCCGCCCTGCTGCATCCACGGCCGTCCGGCGCTCAGCCGCCGGACCTTGAAGCGCAAACCGGGCAGACGGAGACGCTCGAGATAGTCGCGCAGCAGCCGCTCGACCCGCTCCGGCGTCTGATCGGCCACCAGGCGAAAGCTCACCTTGGCGAGCGCGGTCGCGGGGATGATCGTCTTGGCGCCCTCATCGGTGTAGCCGCCGATGATGCCGTTGACCTCGCACGTCGGTCGCAACCACAGCCGCTCGAGTGGCCGGTATTCCGACTCGCCGGTCAGCACCTGGAGGCCCGCTCCGGCGGCGAACGCAGCCGGGTCGAAGGGAAGGGCAGCGATCTCCTGGCGCCGCTCCGGGCCCGGAGCGCGCACGTCGTCGTAGAAGCCGGACATGGCGACCCGGCCCTCCTGGTCCACCAGACCGGCGACCGCCTTGGCGAGGCTCAGTGCCGCGTTCGGCGCCACGCCCCCGTACTGCCCCGAGTGAAGATCCACCGCCGCCGAGCGCGCTCCGATCTCGAAGTACGCCAGCCCGCGCATCGAGGCGAGTATGTTCGGCACCCCGGGTGCGTACATGACCGTATCGGAGATCACGACGTAGTCGCAGGCCAGCCGCTCGCGGTGCGCCGCGAGGAAGTCGGGAAGGCTCGGGCTGCCCACCTCCTCCTCGCCCTCGACGAGCATCACGAGGTTGACCGGCAGCGCGCCGCGGGCGGCCAGGGTCGCCGCGATCGCCTGGACGTGGATCCAGAGCTGCCCCTTGTCGTCGGCCGCGCCGCGCGCATAGAGCCGGCCCTCTCTCACGCTGCCGATGAACGGCGGCGAGTCCCACTGCTCGAGCGGCTCCGGCGGCTGGACGTCATAGTGACCGTAGACCAGCACCGTGGGTGCACCGGGGGCCTCGCGCCATTCCGCCACCACGACCGGATGCCCCGCTGTCGCGCAGGTCTCGGCCGCGAGGCCGATCCCGCGGAGCTTGGCGGCGAGCCACTCGGCGCACCGGGCGACATCGGCAGTGTGCTCGGCACGGGTGCTGACGCTCGGAATCGCGAGGAACTCGTTGAGGCCTGCGAGCGCGACATCTTCGTCAGCCACGGCGAGCCCCTCCCAGCCTGATGGGAAGGCCCGCGCCGGTCGCGCGGGCGCGCTCGTAGACCAGCGACGCAGCCGCCACGTCCTGCACGGCCGTTCCGGTGCTGTCGAACACGATGATCTCCTTGGCAGCCAGGCGCCCCGGCGTGCGGCCCGACACGACGTCGGCCAGCTCCCCGCGCACCTGTTCGCGACCCATGAGGCCGGCGGCGATCGCGTGGTGGATGTCGCCGATCGCGGCGCATTGCTCCAGCAGGTCCGCGACCACCACGTTCCTGGCCAGCAGCTCGGGCTCGAGCTCCTGCTTCTGCGGGTTGTCCGCGCCGACGGCGGCCACGAAGGCCCCGGGCGCCACATGGGCGCGACCCAGAAACCAGCGGCGGGCCGTGGTGCAGGTGATCCAGATGTCGGTCTCGGCGGCACCCTCGGACATGTCGCGGACGGCAATGGCCTCGACCCCGAGCTCTCCCGCCATGTCCCGCGCGAATCCGGCGGCCCGCGCGGCATGGAGGTCGAACGCCAAGACCCGGCGCAGGCGTCGCACGCACGCCAGCGCGCGAAGCTGGTAACGGCTTTGCTCTCCGCAGCCGCAGACGGTGACGATGCCGCCGTGCGGCGCGAGGTGCCTGGCAGCCACGGCCGTCGCCGCCGCGGTGCGGAGGCTCGTCACCTCAATCGAGTCCAGCAGCGCCAGCACCCGCCCGTCCACTCCGTCGAACAAGGCGATCACCCCCTGAATGGTCGGGAGGCCGAGCTGGTCGGGATTGGCGGGGAAGTTGGCGTTGACCTTGGCCGCGAACACAGCCCGCCCCGCAGCGGCATCTCTGAGGCCCGCGGTCTTCACGTGGAAGCCCCCTCCGTCGACGTGGGTGCCGAGCAGGCCGGGCGCGATGGATTCCCCGCGCGCATGCCGCTCGAATCCGCGCTCCACGGCTTCGATACACGCGTCCACAGGCAACAGGCGCGCTACGTCCTCGCGGGTGAGGACCAGCGTCTCCGACTCCGCCCCGACCCGCTCGCCGGCCGACTCGGCAACGGGCGACGAGGTCATACGGGGTGGCCCACGAGGAGAATGCCGACGACGCCGGCCGCGATGATGACCAGCGGCTCGGGCATCCGGCGTACGCGGGCCAGCGCCAGCAGGGTGGTCGCCGCGATGACGAGGGTAGGCAGGTCGACGATGGCCCTCCGGCCAAGCACCACCACGGCCCCTGCGATCGCGCCGGTGGCGGCCGCCGTCACGCCGTCCACCGCTGCCCTCAGGTGCGGGTTGCCCATGACGCGATGAAACCAGGGCGCGACCACGACCACGGCCAGGTAGGTCGGGAGAAACATTCCGACCGCCGCGGCCAAACCGCCCAGCGGTCCTGCGACGAGATACCCGATGAAGGCAACCGTGATGACCACCGGCCCCGGCGTGATCATCGAGACCGCCACCGCGTCGAGAAACTGGCGCTCGGTGAGCCAGCCGTACTCACGCACGGCCCCGCCATGCAGGAACGGCACGACCGCGAGGCCGCTGCCGAACACCACCACCGCCGCCTTGGCGAAGAAACCCAGGATCCGAACCAGAGTCTCCGTCGAGGCCGGCCCGTGCAGCCCGGATACGAGCCACCAGGGCAGGACGGAGGCCATTACTCCCCCGGCCCGCATCGCGCCGCGGGCTCGCGACCCCACCACCCGCGCCCCACTGAGCGCGAAGACCCACAGGAGCTCGGCCTCGGTCCAGACGACCACCAGCGCGTTCACCAGCAGGACCGCCCACAGAAGCGGATCCGCGCCGACGCTCGAGCGCATCAGCTTGCTTGCCCCACGCGCCACGATGGCGATCACCGCCGCGCCGATGCCGTAGAAGGCGCCCTGCATCCATGCGAGCTGGCCAAATCGGAGGTAGCAGGCGGACAGCACGATGACCATGAGCAGCGAGGGCCCGACGAAGGCGAGGCCGGCCAGGGTCGCCCCGAGCACCCCCCGCCGCACCCAGCCGAGATAAATGGCGAGCTGCGCCGCGAGCGGCCCAGGGGCAAGCTGGGCCAGAGCCAGACCTTCCTTGTACTCGTCGGCCGTCACCCACCGGCGGGTAAGCACCAGGTCCCGCTGCATGGCCGCGGTCAGCGCGATCGGTCCGCCGAAACCGAACGTACCGAGCCGCAGGAAGTAGGCGACCATGGCGCCGAGTGCGACGCCGGTCTCGCCACCGGTGACGGTGGCGGTGGGGCACGGACCTTCGCCGGTCGGGGAGGCCGCGGGCGGCGCCGGCGGGTTGGTCACGGTTGGACGGACTGCGTGGCCCAGGCGTAGAGGCCGTCGTACAGTCGGTGGGTGTACTCCAGCAGGTCGTGATCTTCGGGGATGACGAGCCCCAGGCCGCGGATGACCGTATCCAGCCCCGCCGCTTCGGGCGAGCCGAACTTTTCGTCGTCCAGGTCGGCGTCGTGAACCATGGCCGCGATCTCCTGCAGGGCCGGATCGGCCAGGCCGTAGGTATGCAGGATGGTTTCGAACGAGCAGCGTCCCGCGTGGTGGCCGAGCTCGACGCCGCGCATGTCGAACGGCGTGCCGCCCAGGGCCGCGGCCACTTCGGG
>DASSMN010000158.1:0-5246 GCA_035688885.1 Gemmatimonadales bacterium | reverse complement strand
TTCCCTCGCTCAAGCAGGCGCTGGCCGGCGTCGATCCCAACCTCGCGCTCTCGCGGGTGGCCACGATGCAGCAGCGGCTCGCGAACACCCTGGCGCGGCCGCGCGTGAACGCGCTGCTCCTGGCCGCCTTCGCGGCGACGGCGCTGATTCTCGCGGCGCTCGGGATCTATGGCGTCATCGCGTACAGCGTCGTGCAGCGGACGCGGGAGATGGGCATCCGCATCGCGCTCGGCGCCCGCGCGGAGGACGTGCTGGGCCTGGTCATGCGGCAGGGAATCACGCCGGTGCTGATCGGGCTCGCGATCGGACTCGCCGTCGCGGCGGCGGGCAGCCGAGTGCTGCGGTCGCTGCTCTACGGGGTGGCGGGCACCGATCTGGCCACCTATGCCGTGGTGGCGGCGTTCCTGGCCGCGGTCGCGGTCGCCGCCAGCTATGTGCCGGCCCGGCGGGCAGCGCGCGCCGATCCCATGACCGCGCTTCGCACGGAGTGATCGCGTGAACGACATCCGCTTCGCCCTGCGCTCGCTGCGCCGGAGCCCGACGCTCGCCATCGCCGTGGTCCTCACGCTGGCACTCTGCATCGGCGCCACGACCGCCGTGTTCAGCGTGGTGTACGCGGTGCTGTTCCGGCCGCTGCCCTTCAAGGACCCGGCCGGCCTGGTGCTGCTCACCGAAGTGTGGAAGGGCCGGCCCGGCGGTTCGGTGTCGGTGGGTAACTGGGCCGACGCGAGGCGCGAGGATCGCCTGTTCGAGCACCTGGTGCCGATGTCGGGCGCCAGCGTGAACCTGGCGGGCTCCGACCTGCCCGAGAACGTCACCGGCGCGCGGGTGGGCTGGGACTTCTTCCAGCTGCTGGGTGTAGCCCCCGCCCTCGGCCGCGCCTTCCTGTCCGAGGAGGACCGGCCGGGGAGCGACGGGGTGGTGATCCTGAGCGACGGACTCTGGCGGCGTCGCTTCGGCGCCGATCGGAGCGTGGTGGGCCGGGAGATCCGGATCGACGGCGTTCCGCGCCAGGTCATCGGGGTCATGCCGGCCTCGATGGACTACACCCTGTACGACGAGGAGCTGTGGCTGCCCGCCGCGTTCACGCCCACGCAGCTGGCGGAGCACGACGAGCACTACCTCACGGTGGTGGGCCGGCTCAAGGCCGGGGTGAGCGCCTCGCAGGTGCAGCCCGAGCTGGACCAAATCGCGCGGGGGCTGCGGGAGCGCTTTCCGCAGCAGAACGACGAGCGCGGTCTCATGGCGAGCAGTCTGCACGAGGAGCTGGTAGGCGACTACCGCACCCGGCTCTTCGTCCTGCTCGGCGCCGTAGGGTTCGTGCTGCTGATCGCCTGCGCCAACATCGCCAATCTGCTGCTGGCGCGTGCCACGGCGCGCTCACGCGAGACCGCCATCCGCGCGGCGGTCGGGGCGGGCCGGCGCCACATCGTGCGGCACGCCCTCGCCGAAAGCCTGGTGCTGGCCGCCGCCGGCGGCCTGCTTGGCGTGGTCCTGGCGTACTGGGGTGTCGCGGCGCTGACCGCCATGGGGCCGGCCGACATTCCGCGCCTTCAGCTCGCGCGGGTGGACGCGCCGGTTCTGCTGTTCGTGGCGGCCCTGACGCTGCTCGCCGGCCTGATCTTCGGCCTGGCACCGGCGGCGCGCATGGCACGCCAGCTTCCCCAGGAAGCGCTCAAGGAAGGCGGGCGCACCGGGTCGGCCGGTCGACGTGACCGGCTCCGGAGCGCGCTGGTGGTGGGCGAGATCGCGCTGGCGCTGGTGCTGCTCACCGGCGCGGGCCTGCTCATCCGGAGCGCCATCGCGCTCAACGACGTCGATCCGGGGTTCGATCCGCGCGGGGTGCTGGTGGGACGGGTCTCGCTGCCGGCCAGCGGCTACGACTCCGCGGCGGTCGCGGAACAGGCGTTCGAGCGCATCGCCGAGCGGCTGGCCCAAGCCCCGGGCGCCACGGCCACCGGGTTGGCGTCGTCCGCCCCGTTCGAGGGCAGCGGAGACAATGGGCTCATCCCTGAGGGACGCCCGCTCGAGGACCGATCCTCCATCCAGGCCGACCTCCGGCTGGTGACGCCGGGCTACATGGCCGCCATGGGCCTGCGGCTCCGCACCGGCCGCGCCTTCACGGCGCAGGACCGCGCAGGGGCCGAGCTGGTCATGCTGGTCAACCAGACGCTGGCGCGCCGCGCCTGGCCGGGGGAGAACCCGATCGGCAAGCGGGTGGCCTGCTGCGAGCCGGGGCCGGACGGGGGCCCCAACTGGAAGACGGTGGTGGGCGTGGTGGCCGACGTGCACGCCCACGGGCTCAGCCGGGAGGCGCCGGCCGAGTTCTATCTGCCCATGGCCCAGGCGCCCCAGGCGGCCTGGCGCTGGATCGACCGCACCATGACGCTCGCCGTGCGGACCACCGGCGAGCCAATGGCTGCCGCGCCCGCGATGCGCGACGCGGTGTGGGCCGTCGACCGCTCGCTCCCGGTCTACAACATCGCCACCATGGGCGACCGACGGACCGCCTCGCTCGCCGCCTCGCGCTTCAGCACACTGCTGCTCACCACCTTCGGGGCCATTGCGCTCGTGCTCGCGGCCATCGGCGTGTACGGCGTCATCTCGTACGGCGTCACGCAGCGGGCGCAGGAGATCGGCATCCGGGTGGCGCTCGGCGCGGGACGCGCGCGGGTGCTGCGCCTGGTGGTCGGCCATGCGGCGCTGCTCACCGGGATCGGACTGGGGCTCGGCCTGTCCGGCGCCATGCTGCTCTCCCGGCTCATGGGCGGGCTCCTGTTCGAGGTGAGCCCGACCGACCCGCCGACGCTCGGCGCCGGCGTCCTGGTGCTGAGCGCGGTGGCCCTGGTCGCGGCGCTGGTGCCGGCCGAGCGCGCCGCGCGGCTCGACCCCTCGGTCACGCTGCGCGCGGAGTGACGATGGCGCTCGCGATCGATCCACTCATCCGGCTGCAGAACCTCTCGAAGATCTTCCATACCGCAGAGGTGGAGACGCACGCCCTATCCCACATCGATCTGGATATCCGCGCCGGCGAGTACGTCGCCGTGTGCGGCCCGTCGGGGTGCGGCAAGACCACGCTGCTCTCGATTCTCGGCCTGCTCGACACGCCGAGCGAAGGGAGCTACGTGCTCGCCGGCGAGCCGGTGTCCACGCTCTCCATCGCGCAGCGGGCGCGGGTTCGGGCCCGGGCCATCGGATTCATCTTCCAGGCCTTCAACCTGATCGGCGATCTCACGGTGTATCAGAACGTGGAGCTGACGCTGCGCTACCGGGGCATGCCGCCGGAGGAGCGCCGCGGGGCCGCGCTGGCCGCCCTCGACCGGGTAGGCCTGCTCCATCGGCTGCGTCACTACCCGGCCCAGCTCTCCGGCGGCCAGCAGCAGCGGGTGGCGGTGGCGCGCGCCGTGGCGGGCAAGCCGTTGGTGCTGCTGGCCGACGAGCCGACCGGCAACCTCGATTCCGCCAACGGCGCCGAGGTGACCGCGCTGCTCCGCGAGCTCAACCAGGACGGCGCCACGCTGGTCGTCGTCACCCACGATCCCCGCTATCTCCGCGAGGCACGGCGGACGGTCTACCTCTACGACGGACGCCTGGTGCCGGGCGCGCCGCAAGGCGTGGGGGTGGCGTAATGGACGCGTTCTGGCGGGATCTCCGATTCGCGATCCGCGGGCTCGGCCGGAGCCCGGCGTTCACCATCGTGGCGGTGCTGACCCTCGCGCTGGGCATCGGCGCCAACACCGCGATCTTCAGCGTCGTCAACGCGGTGCTGCTCAAGCCGCTGGCCTACACCCGCCCGGACCAGTTGGTCAGCGTGCGGGCGCGGCTGGTGGGACGGAACGCGCGCGACGTCCCGATGTCCCAACCCGAGTATCACGACCTCCTCGACGAGGTGCCGGCGATCAAGGACCTGGCCGCCGTCTGGCCGATCAACATCAACCTGACCGGTTCCGACGAGCCCGAGCGGATTCAGGCCGCGGTGGTGAGCTACAACTACTTCTCGCTGCTGGGCGTGGCGCCGACGCTGGGCCGTGACTTCACCAAGGCGGACGACCAGGGCCACATCGGCTACGTCGCGCTCATCTCGTACGACCTGTGGCAGCGGCGCTTCGGCGGGGAACGGTCGGTGATCGGCCGGACGGTCCACCTCGACGACGACCCGATCACCATCATCGGGGTGATGCCCAAGGGCTTCCGGCACCCGGTCGAGAGTGGCGCGTCGCCGATGGAGCTGTGGGCGCCGGTGGCGCTGGACGACCCGGACACCACCTTCGTGAACCTGCGCCGCGCGCGGGTGTTCGACCTGATCGGCCGGCTCAAGCCGGGCGCCACGGTCGACCAGTTCCAGGCCCAGCTCCTGGCGCTCACCGGCCGCCTGGCCCAGCGCTACCCCAACGACTACCCGCCGGCGCTGGGCTGGCAGGCCGAGGGCATCCCGCTGGCCGAGCGGGTGGTGGGCAATGTGCGCCCCGCGCTGCTGGTGCTGCTCGGCGCCGTGGGCTTCGTGCTGCTCATCGGGTGCGCCAACGTCGCCAACCTGCTGCTCGCCCGCGCGACGACGCGAGACCGCGAGATCGCCATCCGCACGGCCATGGGCGGGAGCCGCCTGCGGCTGATGCGCCAGCTCCTGACGGAGAGCGTGGTCCTGTCCGCGGTCGGCGGGCTGGTGGGTCTCCTGATCGCGGCCTGGGGCACGAGCGCGCTGAGCGAGCTGGCGCGCCTGTACCTGCCCAGGGCCCGGGACATCGGCATCGATCATTCGGTGCTGGCCTTTACCGCCGTGCTCATTCTGCTCACCGGCCTTGGCTTCGGGATCATCCCCGCGCTCCAGGCCTCGCGACCCGACCTCCAGAGCGTGCTCAAGGACGCGGGACGCGGCGCCTCGGCAGGCGCCTCGCGCAGCCGGGTTCGGGGCGCGCTGGTGGTGCTGGAGGTATCGGTTGCCCTGATCCTGCTGGCCGGCGCCGGCCTCCTGCTCCGCAGCTTCGAACGGCTGATCGCCGTGGAGCCCGGGTTCAACCCCGACCATCTGCTGGCGCTGCAGGTGTGGCTGCCGGTCCAGAACGATCCGTCGAAGGGCCGCTACTTCACCAACGAGCAGCGGCGCGCCTTCTACACCCGGACGCTGGAGGCGGTCGAGCAGGTCCCGGGTGTGCGACAGGCGGCGCAGGCGAGCCGGCTGCCCTATCGTGGCCGGGGCGATACCCGGTTCGAGATCGAGGGGCGTCCCACGCCACCCGACCAGCCGA
>DASSMN010000315.1:0-3127 GCA_035688885.1 Gemmatimonadales bacterium | reverse complement strand
ACTTCGGCTCGGCCTTCGGCCCACTCACCTTCATGATCTGCGTGCTGGGCGGCCTGGGGAACATGGTGGGCACCTTCGCGGCCGCGTTCATCATGGCCCAGGTGATCTCGGTGGGCGGGGTGCTGGTCTCGACCGAGATGGGTTACGTCATCGCCTTCGTCATCTTCATCGTGCTGATGTTCGTCCGGCCGGGCGGCATCTTCGCGAGGCGCGCGTGAGCGCTGCCCGCCTCCTCGGGGCGGTCGGCCTGGCAGTCCTGGCCCTGGTGCCGCTGCTCCCCCTCGGGCCGGCCCAGGAGTACATCTGGCACGTCATCATCCAGATCTTCCTCTGGTCCTTCGTGGGCAACGCGTGGTCGCTGATGGGCCGGTTCGGGCTCGTCTCGCTCGGCCACGGCGCGTTCCTGGGCGTCGGCGCCTACGCGATGGTCCTGCTCTGGAACTTCTTCGGGATGACCCCGTGGCTCGGCACCCCGCTCGCCGTCCTGCTGACCGTGGCCTTCGCCCTGGTGGTGGCCTACCCGTGCTCGCGCTTCCAGGTGGTCGGCCACTACTTCGGTCTCGTCACCCTCGCGGTCGGCGAGGTGATCCGGCTGCTGATCGTGGCCGAGCGCGACTGGACCGGGGGCTCGCTCGGGGTCAGCCTCAAGGCCGGGGGGACCGCGTCCGACTGGCGGACGCTGCAGTTCGCGGACAAGCGGGTCTTCTACTACGTCGGCCTCGCCGCCTGGCTCTTCGGGCTCTGGGTGTGGTGGCGGGTGGATCGCAGCATGGCCCGCTCGGCCATGGAGGCGATCGGCGAGGACGAGACCGCGGCGGCCTCGGTGGGCATCCGGGTGGCGCGCTTCAAGATGGCCATCACCGCGCTCTCCGCCGCGCTGACCGCGCTGGGCGGTGCGCTCCTCGCGCTGTACCTGGCCTACGCCAACCCCGACACCATGGCCGGCATCGGGGTGTCCCTGCGCATCGTGTTCGCGGTGGTGCTGGGCGGCATGTACTCCCTGCTCGGTCCCTTCGTCGGCACCGCGCTCACCATCGCGCTCAGCGAGTACCTGCGCATCTACTTCGGCATCAAGCTCATCGGCATCGCCGAGACCATCTACGGCCTGCTGCTCATCGTCTTCATCATCTTCCTGCCCGCCGGTATCTACGGCAGCATCGCCCAGGCGGTGCGGCGCCGCCTGAGCCGGCCTTCCGGCGGCCTCCCGGTTCGGGCATAGTGGACCTCGGACCGACGACATGGCGACCGTGGTGGACCTGCTGAGATCCTGGCGGCCGTGCGCGCCCGGCCTGCTCGGAGCGGCCCTGGGGTCGATGCTCCTGGCCGGCTGCGCCGGCGAGAGCGGCATCGGCCTGCACGGCGGCCAGACCGCGGCCCAGCTCGAGGAGGATCGCGCCAAGTGCCTTCCGTTCGTCCAGGCCCACACCGAAGCCGGCGCGGACCTGGCCGAGACCGCGTGCCTGATCGCGCGGGGCTACCGCGCCCCGCTCTCCATCGTGCAGGGGCCGTCTCGAATCGGCTACCTGTACGTGGACAAGCGCGGCGAAGCCCCCGGGATGCTGACCGACTTCCAGGGCTGCCAGGTCGAGGCCTTCAAGACGCCGACGCCGGTGATCCCCGACACGAACACCTCCGGGATCTTCTCCAACCTCTGGGCCAAGTTCTTTCCTCGCGGCATGACCTCCAAGCCGCCGAGCCCGGACGACTGGGTGCTCAAGTACTTCGCGGCGTGCCTCACCCGCCGCGGCTACGCGGTCTCCGGGGTCACTCGCTACCAGTAAGGCCGGCTGACGCGCGAATCACTCCTCGACACGCCGGAAGGCGATCTCGATGTCCGCTCCGGTCGTGGGGTCGTTGGCCACGCCGTACATCGTGTCGCCGGAGCGGACGAGCGACGACCACCGTCCCTGGGAGAAGACGACCAGGCGCCCGCGCTCGGCCACCGTGCCCGACCAGCGGCCCGGCTTCGCGAGATTGTTCGCGGCCGCGGTCGGCGTGATCGACAGGGTGAAGGTCCCGTCGGTCTCGATCCGGAGCCGGCACGTGCCTTCGTCTGCCTAGTACGAGCCGCCGAGCCACCAGAAGACCCCGTGCCAGCTCCCGGCCAGGCCCTGGACCGGCGAGGCGGGGCTGGACGCGGAAGCGCCCAGGCCCGCGCGGCCGGCGATGAGCAAGCCGAGCACGAGCGCCACGCCAGCGGTCCCGAGGGTTCCCCGTCGCATCGGATCTGCTCCTCCTGCCCGTTTGGATGGATCCGGACCCGGATCGGGTTCTCCCCCCCGATCAGTCGCCGTAGCCCACCAGCTCGACGTACCCGCGGCCTGCGATCGGGCGGCCGGCGGCGGTGCCCTCGACGCGCACCGCGCCCTCCCAGTAGCGGGTACCGACGATCAGCTCCTGGTCGGCCAGCCGGGGGACGATCTCGAGGCTGAGCCCCGCCCCGGGGATGGCGAGCCGCCAGCGGCTCGGGTAACGCACGCGGCTCCTCGGGCTCGTCCAGTGGTCGCGCGCGTTGAGCGTCACCTCGTCCGCAGCGAGCGGCCGCGTGGCCCCGTCGGCGGCGACGAGCGTGCCGGTGCTGTGGAGGTCGACCGCGCCGTCACGCCGGCGGAGGCGGTACACCATGACGTCGCGCCCGTCGTCGAGCTGGAGCGCGAGCCAGTCCCAGCCGACCAGGTCCGGGCCGAGCGCGCTCGTGCTCCACTCCCGGTCCATCCACGCGAGACCGGAGACCGCGAGCGGCTCGCCGCCCGCGCGCACGCTGCCGCGGGCGCTCATGCGCGACCGCGAGTAGTAGTAGGACGCATTCCCCGGCTCGGGGCCCTTCCGGCTCAGGCCGTGGTCGCCCTGGAGCACGACCGGCTTGTCGCTCGCGAGCACCAGGTCGATGGCGACGTCCCCCTGCGCCGCGCGGAGCCGCACTGGCAGCCCGTCCGGGGCCTCGCTCGCCGCCGACCAGTCCTCGAGCCAGACCCGGAACGGGATCGCGCGGGCTCCGGCCAGGCCGAGCGCTTCCCGGCCGAGCCGGCTCCACGCGTGAAAGCGCTGCCCCGCGGTGTCGGTCAGCGCGAAGTGGGCGAGGTAGAGCTGGCTCGCCGCCCACGCGGAGGCGCGGGCGGGCACGCCG
>DASSMN010000261.1:0-3028 GCA_035688885.1 Gemmatimonadales bacterium | reverse complement strand
CTGCTGCAGATGTATCAGGTGGACCCCGCGCGGCTCGTCGTGGCACACGATGCCCATCCGCAGTACCGCTCGACCACGCAGGCTGAACGGATCCCGGCCGGCGCGCGGGTGTCGTTCCAGCATCATCGCGCGCACGTTGCCTCCGTGCTCGCCGAGCGCGGCGCCTCGGGGTTGCCGGTGCTCGGCGTGAGCTTCGACGGCACGGGCTACGGCGACGACGGATCGATCTGGGGTGGAGAGATCTTCGCGGGGAGTCTTGAGGAGGGCTTCGAGCGCATCGCGCATCTGCGTCCCGCCGCCCTGGTCGGCGGCGATGCGGCGGCCCGGTTTCCGGTGCAGGCGGCGGCCGGGTTCCTGCAACAGGTGGAGGCGCTGCCGGATCTCGCGGCTGCGCCGTTCGCGTTTCCGGCCCGCTACGGCGATGTGGTACGGCTGCTGGAGTCCGGCACGCGGGTATTCCCCACGACTTCGATTGGGCGGCTGTTCGATGCCGCCGCCGCCTTGTTGGGGTTCACGCGCAGCGTGACGTTCGAGGGCCAGGCGGCGATCTGGCTCGAGCACCTCGCCCGGTCGGAACCCGCCGCCGAGCCGTATCCATTTCCGTTCGCGGGCGGCGAGCTCGATTTCCGGCCGTTGCTGCAGTCGGTCGCGCGGGACCGGCAGCGAGGCCGGGCGGCCTCGGAGATCGCGCGCGCGTTTCAGGCGGGCCTCGCGCACGGCCTGCGCGAGGCGTGTCTGGAGCTGTGCGCGGCTCGGCGCACCGGCACGGTCGTCGTGTCGGGAGGCGTGTTTCAGAACGACCTGTTGCTGCGCGATCTCAGGCGGCTGCTCGAGCGGGAATCGCTCGAGGTGTGGATCAATCACGCGGTGCCGGCCAACGACGGCGGCATCAGCCTGGGGCAGGCGGCGCTCGCCGCGCTGCGCTACCCGTCATGACGCGCTGCGGCACGGTCGTCCTGGCCGGCCTGCCGAACGCCGGCAAGTCCTCGTTGCTCAACGCACTGGTCAAGGAGCCCCTGGCGATCGTGTCGCCCAAGGCGCAGTCTACTCGGGCGCCCGTCGTGGGGCTGCTGACTCGTAGAGAGGACCAGTTCATCCTCACCGATCCCCCGGGTCTGCTCGAGCCGAAGTACCGGCTGCAGGAGAAGATGAAAGAAGCGGCCCTGCGGACCGTAGCGGACGCGGAGGTGATTGCGTACCTGCACCCGCTGCCGGAGTATCCGGCGCCGCCCTTCCAGCGCGTCGCGGGCCTCGACCGGGCGCCGGCCGCGCCGATCGTCACGGTGTATACCAAGTGCGATCTCGTGCCGCCGGCGAGGCGGCCGGGCCGTGAGGCGTTGGTCGTGTCGGCGGTTTCCGGAGAAGGGATCGAGGCGCTGCTCGACCGCCTGGCCGAGCACCTGCCTCCGGGGCCCTTCCACTATCAGGCCGACGAGCTGGCGACGCAGCCGCTGCGGTTCTTCGCCGCTGAATATGTCCGGGAGGCGGCGTTCGGTATGCTCGAGGAAGAGCTGCCCTACAGCATCGCGTGCGAGATCGACGAGTTCCGGGAGAACGAGCGCCCGGCGTATATTCGGGCGGTGGTGTATGTGGAGCGGGAGAGCCAGAAGGGCATCGTCATCGGGGACAAGGGACGTACCATTAAGGCGATCGGTCGCGCCGCGCGCGAGCGCATCGAAGCCTTGATGGGCGGATCCGTCTACCTAGACCTGCACGTGAAGGTGCTGGAGAACTGGCGTCGCAAGGACCCGGTCCTCCGACGCCTGGGATACGACTCATGAGCCTCGCCGCCGAGCTGCTCGAGATCCTCGTCTGCCCCAAGTGCAAAGGGCCGCTGGAGTACCGGGCTGGTCCGGCCGAGGAGCTGGTGTGTCACGCCTGCCGGCTGATCTATGCGGTCGAGGACGACATTCCCATCATGCTGATCGACGAGGCGAAGAGCTTCTGATGGGCCGGTCCCGGGGCGCCTTGGCTTGCTTGATCCTGTGCGCACACCCGGCGGTCGGCCTGTCCGCCCAGAATCAGCCGATCAATGCGGCCGCGCTGTTCCTGCTCCTGCCCATTTCCGCGCGGTCGGTCGGCATGGGGCAAACCGCCGCGGCGCTCGATGGACACGGCGAGGACGTCTTCCTGAATCCGGCGGGCGTCGGCTCGATGACCTCGAGCGAGTTCGCGTTGCACAGCGCCCGGCTCGCGGCCGGACCCGCGACGGCGCTGACGGCGTTCTTTCCCCGGCGTGGCATCGGCGTGTTCGGTGCGGCCGTGTATCTGCTCGACTTCGGCGACGAGCCCCTGCTGGACTCCAACAACGTCCTCCTGGGTCAATTCGGCTCGAGGAATCTGGCGTTCCTGACCACCTACGCGACCCAGCTCAGCGGGTCGGTTTCCCTCGGCGTGAGCTACAAGCTGATCGAGTTTCGCGTCGACTGCTCCGGTCCGTGTCCCTCGCTGGCCGGGCAGGGCGTGACGCACGCCCTCGATCTCGGTGGCCAGTTCAGCGTCGGCCCCGATCACGCGCTGCGGGTCGGCGTGGCGCTGCGCAACCTGGGGTTCGCGCTTCAGGTGAACAACGAAGCCCAGGCTGATCCGCTGCCGACGCGGCTGGCCGTCGGCGCCGCGTACACCGTCCAGCTGCGCCCCATCGGCGACGGCCCCGCCGCCAACCACTTCGATCTGCAGGTGGCCGCGGACGTCGAAAGCCCATGGCGCGAAACGGGTACCCCGGACGTCCGCGTCGGCATGGACCTCGGCTTTCAACAGGTGGTGCGGGTGCGCGGCGGGTATGCGTACCGGCACGAAGGGCTCTCGGGCCCCAGCATCGGTCTGGGCGTGGCGACGGGGGTGATCGGCGTGGACCTGGCGCAGATGTTCCTCACCCACACCGACCTGGTGGTTTCCAACCCGACGTTCCTCTCCTTCCGGGTGCTGTTCTGATTCGCGCGGACTGGTCGGCGGCCGCTCTGGCGTTGCTGTACGCGACGGGCGCGGCCGGGCAGGGCCTGGACTCCACCGCCGCCCGAGCCCGCTC
>DASSMN010000358.1:0-2055 GCA_035688885.1 Gemmatimonadales bacterium | reverse complement strand
CCAGCGTGCCGGACGCCGGCTTGTTGCCCAGGACGCCCCGGCCGGTCAGGCGGGAGAACTCGGCGATGACCTCGCTCGGGAAGCCGTGCGGGTAGGTGGGGAACGGCCTCGCCAGCACCAGGCCGCACAGCTCCCAGTGGCCCGTCGTGCTGTCCTTGCCGGGGCTCACGGGTTCCGCGATACCATATGCGGCCGTTGGGCTCGCGACCGCCTCGATGCCCTGAATGGGCGCGCAGCACCCCAGGCCGAGCGCTTCGAGGTTCGGCAGGTGAAGCCCGCCCACCGCACGCGCCACGTTGCCCAGGGTATTGCTCCCGGTGTCGCCGTACGCGTCGGTGTCGGCCGCCGGACCGATCCCAAGGCCGTCGAGGACGATGATCGCGGCCCGGCGGGTCACGGACGGGGCGCGGACTTCACGAAGCGGAAGCGAAGCGCCGTGAGGGTCTGATCGAGCAGCTGGCGCTCGTCGGGATCGAGACGACCCTCGGTCTTCTCCATCAGCATCCCCAGGGTATCGATCAGCGCCTGGGCCACCGTGCGTGCGTCCCCCGCTCCCTCGGCGCCCGCGGGAAGGTCGCCCCCGAGCGCCGATTCGGCCTGGTGGGCCAGACCCAACACGAGTGAGACGAAGTGTGGATTCATCCACCGCTCCCGTAACACCGGGGCACCCGGGCGCTCAACGACGTCAGCAGCTCGTAGGAGATGGTGCCGGCCGCGGCCGCCTGCTGGTCGAGGGAGACGAGTCCGCCGTAGATCGTCGCCACATCGCCGACCGCCACTGCCGCGGCGCCGACATCGATCATGGTCATGTCCATGGTGACCCGGCCGACCACGGGAACGAGCTCGTTCCCCAACTGGACCACCCGCGGCGGCCGACCCACGGCCAGCTCGGCCGCTCGCGGAAAGCCGTCGGCGTAGCCCAGCGCGAGGGTGGCGACGCGGGTGTCGCGTGGCGCGCGCCAGGTCGCTCCGTAGCTGACCGTCTGCCCCGCCGCCATCGATCGGATGGCAACCACGCGCGCCTTGAGCCGCGCGACCACCGCCGGGGCCGGCCCGTGCCCGCCGGCGCCGCCGCCGTACAGGTAGATGCCTGGGCGCACCACATCCCCGGCGAAGGTGCGGCCCCGAAGCGCGCCGGCGCTGTTGGCCGCGTGGACCAGCGATGGGCGGCGCGGCAGCTCGGCCAGCACTTGCTGGAGCCGCTCCCATTGCACATCGGCTGAGGCGGCATCCGTCTCCGCGCTGTGGAAATGGGTGAAGATCCCTTCCCAACCCTCGGCCCGGGCGAGGGTAGCGGCGACTGCGGCGCGTGCGACCCCGTCATCCCACCGGATGCCCGCCCGGGCCATGCCGGTGTCGATCTCGAGATGGAACGGCCGATCGGTGCGGGCGCACCAAGCCGCCAACGCGCCGGCATCGCCGATGCTTGGACGGAGATCCTGCGCCAAGTGGCCCTCAATGGCCTCGGGCAGCAGAGGACTCACCACCAGAACCGGCCGCAGGATGCCGTGGGCGCGAAGCGCCGCGCCCTCTTCCACCGATGCCACGCCGTAACCCCAGGGCTCGAGCGGCTCGAGCGCCCGCGCTACGGCCGGGCCGCCGAGCCCGTAGCCGTTAGCTTTGACCATCGCCAACAGCCGGCTGCCGGACACCGCCGCGAGGGTGCGCGCGTTGGCCCTGAGCGCGCCCAGGTCGACGTCGACCCAGGCCCGGGTGGTTGCGGGGGTGAAGGTCATGGCGAGCCGGCGGGTATCTTATTCGTGACGAGGCAATAAATGCAAGAGAATTCAGCGCTTGGACGCGCGCTCGCGATGGTGCGCGACCTCCGGAGCCGGTGCCCGTGGGACAAGGCCCAGACCCGGGAAACGCTCCGCCCCTACCTGGTGGAGGAGGTGCTCGAGCTCGACCACGCGCTGGGCGAAGCCGAGGTGGGGCCGATCCGGGACGAGCTGAGCGACCTGCTGCTGCATCTCGCCTTTCAGCTGGTCATCGCGGAAGAGCGGCGGGAATTCAGCGCGGACGACGTGGCGGACGGCCTGGAGCGGAAGATGCGCC
>DASSMN010000355.1:0-2735 GCA_035688885.1 Gemmatimonadales bacterium | reverse complement strand
ACCAGGCCGATCAGAACTTGGAGACAATCGGGACGGCTGTCGCGGGAATAGCCGCGGCGGGCAAGCGGATTGGCTGCGCATTGGCCCTCGAAATAGGTACTGGTGATGTCGTAGAGGAGCAACTCATACTTCATGGCAGTGGTCAAGCAATCCGGGCCCACCTGAGGCCCCGATGGTCAAGTAATTCGGGCCCACCGTAGCCCCCTCCTCCGTAGGCTGGATTTCCTTCGGGATCTCCCGCCCTCACGGAGGTAAGGACATGCGTACGGTGGACGACTACGCCAAATATCGCACGGCGCACCGCGATGGCATGACCATCCGGCAGATCGCCCGCACCTTCCACGTCTCGCGCCGCAAGGTCCGTGAGGCGCTGGCCTCCCCCGAGCCCAGGCCCTACACCCGCACCCAGCCGCCCCCGGCCCCCGTGCTCGGGTCCTTCACCGCGATCATCGACCAGGTCCTGCGCGACGATCGCGACGCACCCCCCAAGCAGCGGCACACCGCCGCCCAGCTCTTCCGCCGGCTCCAGGACGAGCACGCTTATCCCGGCTCCTACCCCACGGTCCGCCGCTACGTCGCCGCCCACCGGCAATCCTCACGCCCCACGTTCATCCCGCTGGCCCATCCCCCGGGCCACCGCCTCGAGGCCGACTTCGGACACATCCACGTCGACTTCCCCGACGGCCGGCGCCTCGTCCCCTTCCTGGTGACCGTCTGGGCCTACTCCAACGCCCCGTTCGTCCTCGCCCTGCCCACCGAACGCACCGAGGCCATCCTCGACGGCATGGTCCACGCCCTGGAGTTCTTCGCCGCCGTGCCTCGTGAAGTCTGGTGGGACAACCCCCGGACCGTCGCCACGCTGATCCTCCGCGGCCGGCACCGCCAGCTCCACCCCCGCTACGCCGCGTTGGCCAGCCACTACACCTTCGAGGCCAAGTTCTGCCTGCCGGCGCAGGCCCACGAGAAGCCCGACGTCGAGAGCGGCGTGCGGGCCGTGCAGCGCCGGTTCGCCACGCCCGTGCCCAGTGTCGCCGACATCACCGAGTTGAACGAACACCTGAGGCAACGATGCCTCGACGAGCGGCGGCGGACCGTCCGCTCGGCCTCCGGTGCGTTCGTCATCGGCGACCGCCTCGCCGAGGAACTCGCCGCCGCGGCGCGGCTGCCGGGGCGTGCGTTCGACCCGTGCATCGAGCGCCAGGCCGTCACCGACAAGTACCAGACCGTGGCCTTCGACGCCAACCGCTACAGCGTGCCGCGGACCTGGGCGTTCCGGGCGGTGACGGTCAAGGGCTACGTCGACCGGGTCGTCGTCACGGCCGGCGGCCGGGTCATCGCTGAGCACCCGCGGTGCTACGACCGCTCGGTCCAGGTCCTCGACCCGGTGCACTACCTGGCGACGCTGGAGCGCCGACCGGCGGCGCTGGACCACGCGCCGGTGTACCGCGACTGGGAGCCGACGGCGGCGCTGGCCGGATTGCGTCGCGAGCTGGAGGGCCGGCATGGGACGCCGGGTGGGACGCGTCAGTTCATCCGGGTGCTGCAGCTGCTGGCCGAGCACCCGCAGTCGCGGGTCGAGCGGGCGATCGAGGCCTGCCGTGCGGGGCATGCCCTCACGGCCGAGGCGATCGTCCAGCGGGCGCGGGCCCTGGCGGCGGCCGAGGCGGGGCGGTCACCCGCCATCGATCACTCATTTGAGACTGCGAACATCCCATTGGTTTCGGTCCCCCCTCCCGACCTGTCGCGGTTCAACCGACTGCTCGGCGCGGACGCGGCGGCCGGGCGACCCGGGGCCAGAGGAGAAGGCCTCGAGTCAACAATCGAAACATGAGGCTGTGTCATCGGCTCATGTCCGGACGCCGCCGGGGCGTCCGGTCCCACACCCCTCGAGTGCCGGGAAAGGAGCGATCGCCATGAGTGATCCCGTGACCCAACTGGTCAAGGCCCATCTGAAGCAGCTCCGGCTGCCGGCGATGGTCCAGGAGCTGGAGCGACTGTCGCGCGAGGCGGCGGCATCGAATCAGAATTATGAACAGTTTCTTCTCCGACTGGCCGAGGCGGAGTTGGCGGCCCGGGCCGCCAACGCGCTGGAGGGCCGGATCAAGCACGCGGCGTTCCCGGTGGCCAAGGACTTCGACACCTACGACTTCAGCGTGATGCCCACGCTGTCCAAGCCGAAGCTCCTGGAGCTGGCGCTCTGCGAGTGGGTCGATGAGAAGTTCAATTGCTGCTTCATCGGCGCCACCGGGACCGGGAAGACGCACCTCGCCACCGGGTTGGGCCTGGCGGCCTGTCGCCGGGGCCTGCGGGTGCGGTTCTTCACGGCGGCAGCCCTGGTCAGCAAGCTGGAGCAGGCGCAGAAGCAGTACACGCTGGACCGGTTCCTGGGCCAGCTCGACCGCGCGGAGCTGTTGATCTGCGACGAGCTGGGGTACGTGTCGTTCAGCCGCAACGGGGTGGAGCTGTTGTTCCGCCTGCTGACGGACCGGTACGAGCGGTCCAGCGTGCTGATCACGAGCAACCTGGCGTTCGCCGACTGGGCGCAGGTGTTCCAGGGGGAGCGGATGACCGCGGCGCTGCTGGACCGGTTCACCCATCGGTGCCACATCTTCGAGATGAACGGGGAGAGCGATCGGTTCCGGGAGTCGATGAAGGCCAAGAAAGGCCGGAAGAGGGGGTGAGCCCGGACTGATCGCCGGTTCCGAGGAGGCAATGAGGAGGAACTGTCCGTACGG
>DASSMN010000167.1:0-6219 GCA_035688885.1 Gemmatimonadales bacterium | reverse complement strand
CACCAAGGAGCCGATCGGCACCAAGGGGTGTCGGGTGACCGCGCAGATCTCCCTCCCCGGCCGTTTCCTGGTCTACATGCCCTACGCCTCGAAGGTGGGGGTGAGCCGGAAGATCGAGAGCCGGGAGCAGCGGGCCAAGCTCCGCGAGATGGTTTCCAAGCTCCTGCCCAAGGACGCCGGCGGTGTCATCGTCCGGACCGTGGCCGAAGGGGTGACCGAGGAGCATTTCCGGCGGGAGATCGAGAGTCTCCTGGCGCTCTGGCGCAAGATCAACCGCAAAAAGACCTTCGTCCGCCGGGCCCCGGCGCTGCTGCAGCGGGAGACCAGCCTCACCCGCGGCATCATCCGCGACCTGTTCAGCGCCAAGGTCGACGCGCTGCACGTCGACTCGCGGGAGCTCTACAACGAGATCGAGCAGTACCTGGGCCAGATCGACCCCGACCTGATCACCCGGGTACATCTCTACAACGAGCCCACCCCGCTGTTCGACAAGTTCGACATCGAGGCCGAGATCCGCGATCTGTTCAAGGCGCGGGTGGAGCTGCCCACCGGCGGCTCGCTGATCATCCAGCCTACCGAGGCGCTGGTCAGCATCGATGTCAATACCGGCCGCTATACCGGCAAGAAGGACCCCGAGAAAACCATTCTCCGCACCAACCTTGAAGCGGCACGCGAGATCGCGCGCCAGATCCGCCTGCGCGACATCGGCGGCATCATCGTGTGCGACTTCATCGACATGGAAACGCGGTCCAACCGCGATAAGGTGCTGCAGGAGCTCAGGACCCACCTCGGGCGCGACCGCGCTCGAACCAAGGCGCTGGCCGTGTCCGAGCTCGGCCTGGTGGAGATGACCCGGCAGCGGGTGCGGCCGTCCCTGTGGCACTCGATGACCACCGACTGTCCCACATGCGCTGGCAGTGGCCGGGTCTTCACGCCCGAAGTGGTGGCCCGGCGCCTCGAGCGTGCCCTGAAGCGGGCCGGCCACGAACACCGCGAGCGCCAGCTCACGGTGCGATTGCACCCTGAGGTCGCGCTCTATCTGCTCGAGGAGGAGCCCAAGCTGCTTCAGACATTGTCCAAGCTCACCAGCCTGGACCTCGAGCTCCGCGACGATCCGATGATGCGGCTGGACGAGTTCCGGCTCATGAGCCGGCCGGCGGGGCGCGACGTGACCGAGCTGTACGCGGTAGCCTGATGGGGATACCCGTGGAGCAGATCCCTCGCTGAGCTCGGGATGACGTTCTACTTTGGGCCGCCCTATCGTCCCCCTTGCGCCAACCCCATCCACCACCTACGTTTACGGGCTAACGTCGTTCCCAACCCAGCAAGCGGGCACCCATGTACGCGATTTTCCGGGCTTCGGGCAAGCAGTTCCGGGCCGAAAAAGGCAAGACGATCCGGCTTCCCTTGATGGACGCCGAGGCAGGAGCCAAGGTCACCTTCGATGAGGTCCTGCTGAGCTCCGACGGCCAGACCATCAAGGCCGGCACGCCGCTGGTGTCCGGTGCCAAGGTGATCGGCGAGGTCGTCGGCGCGGGCAAAGAGCCCAAGATCTACGTGTTCAAGTTCAAGCGGCGGAAGAACTATCGCCGGAAGACCGGGCATCGGCAGAAGTACACCGAAGTCCGCATCACCGATCTCACCCTCGGCTGAGGCACCCATGGCACACAAGAAAGGCGTAGGCTCCAGCCGAAACGGGCGGACCAGCAACCCCAAGTACCTCGGCATCAAGCGGTACGGCGGTGAGCAGGTGGTCGCGGGCAACATCCTGGTCCGGCAGCGGGGCACCAAGTTCCACCCGGGCAAGAACGTGCGCCGGGCCAATGACGACACCCTGTTCGCCCTCATCGACGGTGTCGTCAAGTTCGAGTTCAAGGACAAAGACCGGCAGAAGGTCTCGGTCTATCCCGCCGCCGAGCCGGCCGCCTCCTGAGCAGTGGCAAAGCATTCGAGGGGCGCGGCTCGAGCCGCGCCCCTTTTCGTGTCTATACTTCAAGGTCAGTGCGACGAACGGCGCGGGCTGAAACATCCAACCAGCAGGCCCCGTCGTGCGCGACCCCTTGTCGGGAGGTTGTGATGGCCAGATCCACGCTCTTCGATCGGCTCAACCAGGAGCTCGAGGCGTTCGGGAAGAAGGCGCAGGCGGCGTTGGACGAGGGCAAGCTGCAGATCGAGTTGCTGCGGGTCCGCCGAAAGCGCGACGGCGCGGCGCGTGATCTCGGCCTGCTCGTTTACAAGCGCGAGCGGGGCACCGAAGTCGAGGCGCGGCGCACCGACGCACTGCTGTTCAAGCTCGACGACCTCGAGGCCCAGCTCGCCAGACTGGGGCAGCAGGTCGAGGAGGCACGGCGCCAGCGCCCTGCCCGGGCCGCCGCCAGTCCGGAGACGCCCCCGTCTGCGGGGGAACCGACCCAGCCGGCGGCCGGAGCCTCAAGCTAGACTCCGGCTCATGCTCTGGCGGGCGATCCGCCCCGGGCCGCGATCGCGACGCGGATGCGATCCGGGTAGTTACCGCACAGCCCGTCTACGCCCATTCGAACCAGGTGCTCGAGGTCGCCGACCTCGTTGACCGTCCAGGCGTGGATGCGGCAGCCGGCCGCATGCACGGTCTCCACCAGCTCTTCGTCCACCAGGTGCCACTCCTGCCAGAGCGTGGAGGAGCCGGCGTTCCGGAGCACGGCGACGGGATCGTTGAGATAGGCCGACAGCAGAATGCCCCGCGGCAGCGCCGGCCTCGATTCCCCCAGGCGGCGCACGATGCGGTGATCGAAGCTGTGCACGGCATAGCGGTGGGGCGCGGGCCCCGAATCGAGCACGGCGAGCAGCGCCTGGTCGTGGGCGGCGGGCAGCGACTTGACTTCCACCCAGACATCGTGATCTCCGACCAGCTCCAACACTTCCTGGAGCAGGGGCAGAGTTTCGCCATTGCGGATCCGGACCTGCCGGGCCTCGACGGTGGTGAGCTGCGCGATGGGGCCGACGCCCGGCAGCTCCGCGTCGTGGTGCACGACGATGGTCCCATCGCGGGTGGCGTGGACATCGAGCTCGACGCCGTCGGCATCCAGCATGATGCCGCGGCGGAAGGCGGCCCGAGAGTTCTCGTATTCGTACCCGGATGCCCCGCGGTGGGCGATGACCTGTGTGCGTCGCATGGTCCCAATAGTAGCCCCGCTTAACGGACCCGTCCAAGGACCGTCTGCCCGACTTGGATGAGCGCCACCCCGACGCCCGATCCTCCGACAGATGCGGCGCTTGCAGCCGCCTACCGGCAGGGCCACCAGCCTGCGGCCACCGAGCTGGTACGGCGCCATGCCGGGGCCCTCGGGCGCTTTCTGTACGCCTCGGGTGCCGCGGCGGCCGACGTGGACGACCTGGTTCAGGAGGCCTTCTTCCGGGCATTCCGGAGCCTTGCGTCCTGGCGGGCCGAGGGCTCGATCCGAAGCTGGCTGTTCACCATCGGCGGCAACCTGCTGCGGGATGAATTCAGGAAAGCCAAGGGGCGTAGAATGCTCCCGCTCGGCGATCGCGACCTGGCGGACCACGCCGACCCCCAGGGCGACCTGGTGGCTTCGGAAGCCGAGCAGCGGCTGCGCGAGGGTCTGGCCCGGCTGCCGCGGCTCCAGCGGGAGGTGTTCCTTCGGCGGGTGCAGCAGGGATCGGCCTACGAGGAGATCGCCGCCGCCCTGGGCACCACGCCGGGAGCGGCCAGAGTGCACTACCATCACGCGGTCAAGCGACTCAAGGAGCTGATCGGATGACCCCATGTACGCACCTGTCCGACCGGATGCCCGAGGTGGCGCTCGGCCGGGGCGGGTGGACCCTGGAGGAGGAACGGCACCTCGCGGGCTGCGAGGACTGTCGGGCCGAGTGGGCCCTGGTCACGGCGGGCGGCCGCGTGGGCGCGGCGCTTCCGACGCTCGACGCGGCGCGCGTGGCCGCGGGCGTGCTGGAGCGCATTCGGCACGGCCGGGTGCGCGCGAGGCGAAAGGCGTCACGCATGGCCGCCCTGACGGGCCTCGCGGCCGCGGCGATGGTAGCGCTGGCCGTGTGGGCCAACCGGGGCGGCCGATCCGCCGTGCCCGCCGGCTCCGGGCTACCGGCGCCGGCGCCGGTTGCCGCCTCACCATCGGAGTCCGTTCCGGAGCCGGCGCCGCGGTCGAGCCCCACGCCCAGCGTGGCTCGGGGATCGGTCGCTCCGACGATCGATCTGCCGATGCCCGAGCTCGACAGTCTGCCCGCCGAGGCGCTCGATTCGATCCTGACGGTGCTCGATGAGCCGCTGGCCCAGGTCGGCGCAGACGACCAGCAACCCGATGACTCCGGCGACCGCGAGCTGGAACAGATGCTCGCCGGAATGGAGGGCTGATGCGCGAAATCTGGGGACTCGCATTGACCATCGCGCTCGCGGGAGTCGCCGCACCGGCTGAGGCGCAGGCGCCGGCGCAGGATACCGTGCCCGCACGACCACGGCTGGAGGAGCTTCGCCGACGGGTTCGCGAGCGATTTGCCCAGCGAATACAGCAGGACCTCAGGCTCTCACCCGATCAGGTGCAGCGGCTCCGGACCACCCTCGGCACCTACGCCGGCCGGCGCCGCGACCTCGAGGTGCGGCAACGGGACCTTCGCCAAGCTTTGGGCGGTGAGCTGCGGCCCGGGGTCGCCGCGAGGCCGGACAGCGTGGCGCGCCTGACCGACGAGCTGCTCGACGCGAGGGTGCGGTACGCCGAGAGCTTCCGCGAGGAGCAGCGCGAGCTGGCGCGGTATCTGGATCCCGTGCAACGTGCCAAGCTCATGCTGCTTCGGGAGCGTCTGACCAACCGGGTCCGGGAATTTCGCCGGCGGAGGCCGTTCATGGAACGCTGACCTCGACGGCGGTAGATTGGGAGTGTCCCCTTCCAGAGCTCCCGATGCACCGACCGCCGCCTCTGAGGCTCACACCGCGCGCGCTGTTCCACTCCTGGCCGGCCCCGCCCGCGGGACGCGCACGCTGATGGTCCCACCCGATTGGATGGAGCCGGTATTCCGGTTCCTCGCCAACCCACTGGTCTCGCCGCTGCTGCTCTCGCTCGGCGTGCTCGGCCTCGTGTTCGAGGTCAAGACGGGCACGTTCGGTCTCGGCGGGCTGGTGAGCCTGGTGTCGTTGGGGCTGTTCTTCGTCTCGAGCTTCATGGTGGGACTCGGGAGCTGGCAGGAGATCATCCTTCTCGGTATCGGCCTGGTCGCCATCTGTATCGAGGTCTTCGTCCTGCCCGGCTTCGGCGCCGCGGGGATCCTGGGCATCGTGGCGCTGTTCGCGGCCGTGATGCTGGCCATGATCGGAAGTCACCCCACGCCCGGGGACATCACCCAGGCCTTCGTGGCCTTGGCAGTCAGCATCGCCATCACGGCCTCGGTGACCTACGCGTGGCTTCGGCACCTTCCCAACAGCGGGCGATTCACCGGCCTGTTCCTGCGCGGTGGGGCTCACCAGGCGGACGGGTACATCGCCGCCGCGCCGCGGCCCGACCTGGTGGGGCAGGACGGCGTCGCCCTGACCGACCTTCGTCCGGCCGGCACGGCGCAGATCGGTGCCGAGCGCGTGGACGTGGTCACCGAAGGCGAGTACGTCCCGCAGGGGCGGCCCGTCCGGGTGGTGCGGAGCGAGGGATATCGCCATATCGTGCGGGGCCTCCCGTAGTCCCCGCCGGCGGTCGTCTTCTTTCACCTCGAGGAGTGTTCCAGTGGATGAATCGACGTTGAGCCTGGGTGTGGTGCTGGCGCTGGCATTCATCGCCGTCATCATCCTGGTGATCTTCTTCCAGTTCATCCCGTTCGGCCTGTGGCTCACGGCCCTGTTCTCCGGCATCCGGATCTCGTTCTTCACGCTGTTCGGCATGCGGTTCCGGCGGGTGGACCCGCGCGCCATCGTGCTGCCGCTCATCAGCGGGCACAAGGCGGGAATTCAGCTCAACGTGAACGATCTCGAAGGCCACTACCTCGCCGGTGGCAACGTGAACCGGGTGGTGAACGCGCTCATCTCCGCCGACAAGGCCGGCATCGCGCTCACCTACAAGCAGGCCACGGCGATCGACCTCGCCGGGCGAGACGTGTTCGAGGCCGTGCAGGTCAGCGTGAATCCCAAGGTCATCACCACGCCCAAGGTGGCCGCGATGGCCAAGGACGGGATCCAGCTGCTCGCTCTGGCGCGGGTGACGGTGCGGGCCAACATCAACCGGCTGG
>DASSMN010000173.1:0-6739 GCA_035688885.1 Gemmatimonadales bacterium | reverse complement strand
ATCGGAGGCCTGATCGGTGGCGCGGTCGGTACCCAGCGCGCCATCGAGACCCAGGATCGCGACGTCGTGGTGCCCGCCAGCTCGCGGGTGGAGATCACGCTCGACGGAGCGTTTACGCGGTAGGCCGCACGGCGCACCAATGGGAAGGCGGTAGGGAGAGGCAATACCTCAGACCGCCGACAATCGACAGAGCGGAGGGGGCGCGCGCACGCGCTCTTCCTCTGCTCTGTTCCTTTCATCCGCTCGGCGTTACCCCCACCGTCCGACCGCCCGACCGTCTGCGTCCTGTGTGACCCTCGACACCGCTCCCGCTCCGTCATCCTCGCTTTATGGACCGGCTGCACGATGCGGGCGTATACTGAGCTTATGTCGAGAGCGTTCGTCAACGAAGACGCGCAGGGCGGGGACGCCGCGGGCCGGTACCCGCTTCCTGAGCGATCCCACCCGGACTACGACCGCGCCGCCGCCCGCGCGTTGCTGCGCGGCGCCGACCAAGGCGATACCGTCGGCGCCGAGGCGGCCACCGGTTATTACTGGGGCGACCCGGCGCTCTTCCCCGAGGTCGAACGGATCCTGGCGGAGGCCCGCGAGGACGGCGACGATCGACTGGAACAGCTGGCGGAGCGGTTCCTCCGGGGACGGGTCCGCCGGCGCACCTAGCCTTCTGGAGGCACCATGCAGGACGCGCACGATCGCACCCCGGCCGCCGAGCTCGACGCGGCGCTCAACCCCCACCGCGCGGAGGACCAGGCGCGCGCCCGAGAGCACAACCTCGACGTGCTCGGCCAGCGTGGTGTCCTACTGCTCGGCAATGAGACGGACGACGAGTTGGCCGACCTGTGGTCGGCCGTGGACCGGTTCGAGTCGGTCGTGGAAGCCCGGGGGGGTGATACGTTCACCAACGCGCCGGACTCGTCGGAGCCCGACAACCCGGCGTTCGTGCTGCCGGAGCGCCGCGCTCGCGAGCCGGTGCCCGAGTACGTGGCCCGGATCCAGGAGGCGGCCAACCGGCTGACGTATTTCGAGGCGGCGGACGAGGCAGAGGGGCCGGGGGAGGCCAGGGGCGAGTCCGGCAACGAGCCGTCGTAGTTCCACCGTCTTGTCGTCCCGAGCGCAGCGAGGGATCTTCTCGAACCGCTGTCGATGCCGGCCGAGAAGATCCCTCGCTGCGCTCGGGATAAGGGGCGGATACCATGCGGTCCGTCCGTCCGCCTGTCCGCCCGGCTTCCGTTTCTACCGCCCCAGCCTCAGCAGCTCGCTCCGCTGGTAGGGGAACACGTCCACCACCTCGCCCGCGCCCAGCCGCTGCTGCACCTGCTGCCAGAACGCCACGTCCAGCAAGTCGCCGTGGGCCGCGAGAAACGCGTCGCGCACCTCGCCGGCCGGCACCAGGAAGGCGTGGAACTCTTCGGGGAACACGTCGTTCTCACCGACCGAGAACCAGGGCTCCGCGGAGAGCTCGTCCTCGTACGTGGCGGCCTGCGGAATCCGCCGAAAGCGGCACTCGGACAGCAGGCAGAGCTCGTCGTAGTCGTAGCAGATCACCCGGCCATTCCGGGTCACCCCGAAGTTCTTGAGCAGCATGTCGCCGGTGAAGATGTCGGCGGCCGCCAGGTCCTTGATCGCGTTGCCGTACTCGATGACCGCCTCGCGCGCAGCCGCGGGATCCGCGTCGCGAAGAAAGAGGTTGAGCGGCGTGACCCTGCGCTCGGTGTAGACGTGACGGACGATCACCCGATCGCCTTCCACCCGCACGGTGCGCGACGCGACGCTGAGCAGGTACGCCAGCAGGTCCTCGGGGAAGCACCGGCGCGGGAACTCCAGGTGCTCGAACTCCTGCGCGTCCGCCAGCCGGCCCACCCGGTCGCGCACGAAGACGAAGTGATACTTCTCCATGACTGCCTGGCGGGTGGTGTTCTTGGGCGCGCCGAAGCTGTCCTTGATGATCTTGAAGACCACGTTGAAGGCGGGCAGGGTGAACACCGCCATGACCATGCCCTCGTCGCCCTCGGCGGGGGCGAAGCGGGCCTCGGGGTCCTGCAGGTAGGTCATCAGGTTGCGGAACAGCTCGGTCTTCCCGTGCTTGTTGTAGCCGATGCCGTTGTACAGCTCGTCCACCCGCTTGAACGGCATGATCGAGCTCAGGAAGTCCACCAGCTCGCGCGGCCGCTCGACGTCCACCCGGAAATACGACCAGCTGAACCCGAACACGATGCTGGCTTCGTTCGGATTCGTGAGCACCGCGTCCACCACGATGCCGCGCTCCGCCCGGAGCAGCGGCAGCACCAGCGGGAGCGTCGTGTCGCCCCGGCGGATCCGGCCCACGACGTACGCGCCTTTGTTGCGATAGAACACCGGCCGGAGCACGTCGAGCTCGAGCGGGCCGGGGCCGGGCAGGCCGGCCACCGCTTCGCCGATCAGCTGCGCCACGGCGGCCGCGTCGCGGTCGAGTGAGGCCCACGGCACCGACCAGGAGAACCGTTCCAGCATGCGGCGGACGAGATCCGCATCCACCGCGGTCGGGCGATAGCGGTCGTAGAGCGGCGGCGCCGCCGGGTCGGGCAGGGAAACGAAGGGGTCCAGGTACTCGATGGCGGCGTCCACCCCCACGGTGCTGAACACCCGGCGCGTCACCGAGTTGAAGAAGGTCTGGGCCAGCTCCGCGTCCGGGCGGCAGTGCGCGCCGACCGCATGCCGGGCGCGCATCGCGGCCCACAACGTCCGCTCCATCACCGCGTCCTGCAGGATATCGTGCACGTCAGCCACGGCGCCGTCGGCGTGGGTGCGGTAGAGGGCCAGGCGCTCGGTGGCGTCGGCCTGGGCGCCCAGCCAATCCTGGCGCTCGAACCGCTCGCGCGCGCGCCGGGTGATCTCCTCGAAGCCCCGATGGTAGCGGTCGTAGGCGGCGTGGATGGCCTCGACCGCTCGGTTGCCGATCTCGGGGCAGGCGGGCAGATTCAGCGTCGTCTCGGTGCCGATTGCACTCATTCAGTCCGTCCCAAGGAACCGCTCATGACAGTCTCCATCCAGGGCGACGCCATCACCATGCGGGAGGGGCGCCTCGAGGTGCCCGCCCACCCCGTCATCCCGTTCATCGAGGGCGACGGCACCGGCCCCGACATCTGGCGCGCCTCGCAGCACGTGTTCGACGGCGCGGTGGAGCGCGCGTACGGCGGCAAACGGCGCGTCGCCTGGCTGGAGGTGCTGGCGGGCGAGAAGGCCAAGAACCAGCTCAACAGCTGGCTGCCGGACGACACCCTGGCGGCGATCGATCACTATCTGGTCGCCATCAAGGGTCCGCTCACCACTCCGGTGGGCGGCGGCTTCCGTTCGCTCAACGTGGCCCTCCGCCAGAAGCTCGACCTCTACGCCTGCGTGCGGCCGGTGCGGTGGTTCGAAGGCGTGCCGTCCCCGGTCAAGGCGCCCCAGGACGTCGACATGATCATCTTCCGGGAGAACACCGAGGACATCTACGCCGGGATCGAGTACAAGGCGCGGAGCGACGAGGCCCGCCGGGTCGTCGAATTCCTCCAGCAGCAGATGGGGGCCCAGACCATCCGCTTCCCCGGCTCCAGCGCCATCGGGATCAAGCCTATCTCGGAAGAGGGGTCGAAGCGCCTGATCCGCGCCGCGCTCGACTACGCCGTTGCCCGGAAGCTTCCCAGCGTGACGCTGGTGCACAAGGGCAACATCATGAAATTCACCGAAGGCGGCTTCCGCGACTGGGGCTATCAGCTCGCCCGCGAGGAGTACGGCGCCGTGGAGATCGACGGCGGCCCGTGGTGTCGGCTCCCGTCCGGGGTGATGGTGAAGGACGTGATCGCCGACGCGTTCCTGCAGCAGATCCTGACTCGGCCGCGGGAGTACAGCGTCATCGCCACCATGAACCTCAACGGCGACTACATCTCCGACGCTCTCGCCGCGCAGGTGGGCGGGATCGGCATCGCACCCGGCGCCAACATCAACTACATCACCGGGCACGCCGTCTTCGAGGCCACCCACGGTACCGCGCCCAAGTACGCCGGCCAGGACAAGGTCAACCCCGGCTCGGTCATTCTGTCGGGCGAAATGATGTTCCGCCACATGGGCTGGCACGAGGCGGCCGACCTGATCGTCGCCTCGCTCGAGAAGACCATCGCCCAGAAGCGGGTGACCTACGACTTCGAGCGCCTCATGACCGGGGCCACGCTGCTCAAGACCAGCGAGTTCGGGGCGGCGATGGTGGAGAACATGTAGCACGGTCAGACGGTCCGACCGTCCGTCTACCGTCTCCCTCGCCACCTTTCGATCTCCCGCCGATCCCGCTTGGTCGGCCGACCCCGCTCCGGCCCGAACGCGGAGTGCAGCGACTTGAGCTGGACCGCCAGGGTCTCACGGGCGGCGACGCTCTCGGGGGTCTCCTCGTACAGGGCCGCCGCGGCCGTGGCGGGGCCGCGGCGGCTGGAGAGCTCCCGCACCACCACATCGTGCTCGTAGGGGCCCAGCCGGACCCGGATCCGGTCGCCCACCTGGACCGGACGGGCCCGCTTGGCCCGGTCGCCGTTCACCTGCACCTTGCCGCCCGCGATGGCCTCGGCGGCGAGCGAGCGGGTCTTGAAGAACCGGGCGGCCCACAGCCACTTGTCCAGCCGGACCCGGCCGTCGTCTATCTCTTCTTCCGCGTTTCGCATTCTCAATAGTACACCGCACGACTCCCTTCGATGCCCGCAGCCCGTTGCACCGGCCAGGGGCCCATCTAGCGGCAGGCGCGGCATTTGCAGTCCAAGTCACCTTCTCCCGTCAATCCCGGACCGACATGCTGCCCCTGCCGCCCGTCTGGATCTCCCTGGCGCTCGCCCTCGCGCCGGTGCGCGCCCCCGTGGCGCCGCGCACCGTTCCGGCGCCCGCCCCCCGTCCGGCAGGGGCCGACAGCCTGTTCTCGGCCGCCGCCCAGGCGCTCGAGCAGGGCCGCCCGTGGGAGGCCAGCCGGCTCATCGCCCCCGTCCTGGCCGACTCGGCCCGGCGGACACCCGATGCGCTCATGCTGGCCGCCACCGCAGCCAGCCGCTGGAACGGGTGGCGGGAAGTGGTCCGGCTGCTCGAGGGCCAACCGTGGGTGGACAGCGTGCCGGACGGGCGGGCCCGTCTGCTGCTGGCCCGAGGTTCGTTCGAGACCGGCGCGGACTCCGCGGCGCTGCGCAACGTGCTGGCCGTGCCGGCCTCCAACGTTGCGGCCCTGGACGGCGCGCGGCTGGTCACCCTGGCTCTGACGCTCGAGCAGCTCGGCGCTCGCGACAGCGCGGCCCGGACTTACGAGCGGGCGGCTGACGTGCTGCCGGCTATCGCCGGCTGGCTCAAGGTCAGAGCCGCCGCGGTCACCGACGACAGCGCGTCACGGACCCGGCTCTACGAGGGCATCACCAATCCGCTGGCCCGTGACCGGATCGGCTGGAGCGAGGCCGCTGCGCATCGCGGGATCGGGGATCTGGCCGGCGCCGCCGCCCGGTATCAGTCGCTCGGCGCCCGCGCGATCGCGGCGCATCTGCGCTTCGAGGCCAGTCCGGACAGCGTGCAGCGGAGCGCGGTCCGCCGGGAGCTCGTCGCGCTGGTGGCTGCGCGGCGCAGCCCAACCGAAGTGCGAGACGCCATCGCCTTGCTCGACAGCGCCTATGCCCCGCTCACGCCCGCCGAGGAGCTCGAGGTGGGCCGCGCCGCCAGCACCGCGGGAAGTCCCCAGCGCGCGGCTGACGCATTCGAGCGCGCCTTTGCGGCGCGGCTGGGCACCGGAGACGACCGCTTCGCCTTCGCCACCGTGCTCACCAAGCTGGGCCGGAACGCCGAGGCGGCGCCGCAGTTCGCGCTGGTGCGCGGCCCCAAGACGCTGGAGGCCTCGGCCGCCTATCAGCGGGCCCGCGCGATGGTGCGTGACGGCCAGCTCGCCGCCGGGCGTCTGGCCCTCGAGCGGGTAGCGCGGCTCTACGCGCACGACACCAGCGCTGCCTCGACCGCGCTGTTCCTGCTGGGCGACCTTGCCACCGACGACCGCGCCGACCCCCGCGCCCGGGACCTGTTTCGGAAGATCGTGGCCCGCTACCCGACCAGCCGGTTCGCGCCCACGGCCGGATTCCGGGCGGCGATGATCGCGCTGGTGGCCGGTGACGCCCCGACCGCGGCCGCCGAGTTCGACACCCTCGCCCGGCGGTACTCGCGGAGCGACGAGGCCGCGGCCGCGGCCTATTGGGCGGGTCGGGCGTGGGGAGTGGCCGGCGACTCGGCCGCCGCGCGCGGGCGCTGGGAAACGCTGGCCGCCGGCGACCCCGGCTCGTACTACACCGGCCTCGCCTCGCGCCGGCTCGAGCGTCCCGAGTGGGTGCCGCCCGCCGCGCGCGACAGCTTCGTCGCGATTCCGGCGGCCGACAGCGCGATGGAGCGCGCGGCGTTGCTCGCGAGCCTCGGACTGGCTGCGGAGTCGCGCTGGGAGTATGACCGTCTGCTGCGCCAGAGCGACACCTCTGCCGAACGGCTGCTGGCACTCGCGGCCGCGTTCCGGCGCGACGGCTTCGCCTCGCAGGCGATCCAGCTTGCCCGTCGGGCGCTCGCCCTCGGCGCCCCGGCCGACGCGCGCACCTACCGCCTGCTCTACCCCGTGATGCTGGAGGACGCGCTCCTCGCCGAAGCGGCGAGCCACGGGCTCGATGCCGCCTTCGTCGCGGCGCTCATCCGCCAGGAATCGATGTTCAATCCGCTGGCCACCTCGCCG
>DASSMN010000596.1:0-2445 GCA_035688885.1 Gemmatimonadales bacterium | reverse complement strand
GGCGCCAATGCCATGGGCCGCCTGCGGGAATGCACGGCCGACGTCGTCCCCGGGGTCCGGGCGATGGCCGCCCAGGCGATCGGTCTGCGGCAGGCCCGCGAGGCGGCTCCGGACCTGGTCGCACTGCTGGGCGACCCCGATGCCGCGGTTCGCGACGCCGCCCTCGCCGCCCTCGGTCGCCTGGGCGACCGAACGACGCTGCCGGCGCTGGTCGGTACGTTCGCGCAGGCCGGCCTGGCGACCCGTCAGTTGATCCTCCAAGCAGTGGCCGGGATCGACGAGGAAACGCTGGCGCAGCTGGCGGGCACGCTCGTCGAAAGCGGCGATGCAGCGGCTAAGCTGGCCGCCGTCCGGGCGCTGTCGCGCCGGCCCGCGACCGTGACTGTTGCCATGCTCGAGCGGCTCTCGACCGATCCTGAGCCCGCCGTCCGGGCCGCGAGTCTCCGGGCGTTGAGCCGAGCGGGGAGCGACACCGCGCGTAAGGCCGCCACGGCGGGCTTGACCGATCCGGACGAGACGGTGCGAGCCGCCGCGGTCGATGCGGTGAGTAGGCTGGCACCCGACAACGCGGGCGATCGCCTGCTGGCCATGCTGCAGCACGACCCCGCCGCCAGCGTGCGTGAGCGGGCGGCGCTGGCCGTCGGGCTGCTGCGACTTCCCACCGGGGAGGCGGCGCTCCGAGCCGTCTGCCGGCGCGCCGAGCCTGCTGGCGTCCGGGCCGCGGCTGTGCTGGCCACCGGCGTCTTCGAGAGGGAAAGCCTCGTGGCCGAGGTGCTCGAGATGGGCGACGCTGCCGCCGTGCGCGCCCACCTGCGGGTGCGACTGGCCAACGATCCCTGGTACCGCCTGCTCCGCCGCCGAATTGCCGCAGGCCCGCGGCTCGAGCTGCGCACGCTGACGGCACGCGACGACGCTGGCGTGTCGCACGCGCTGGCGGAAGGCACGCGTCGGATGCTGGAGGCCGGCGAGCGGGTCCGTCTGGTCGGCGGGCTCCGGGCCTTTCAGGGTGAGCAGAGCCGGAGTGCCCTGCTGCACATGATCCGCGGCGATCCGAGCCCGGAAGTTCGCACAGCCGCGCTGACCGCGGTGGCCGGCCTGCTCGAGAGCGACGAGCTCCTCGCCGTGGGGAGTCGCGCCTTGGCCGACCCCAGCCTGCTGGTGCGCCGCGCGGCCGTCGCCCTGTTCGCACGGGTGCCGGCTGAGCGCGCCTTCCCCGCCCTGCTGCGGGCCCTTCGCGCCGATGACGACCCCGCCCTCCTTGCGAGCGTGGCCGAGCTGGCCGAGGCGGCGTTCCCTGCGTTCGTCGATTACGTACTGGGCGCGGCGCTCGATGGCGAGCAAGCGCTGCTGATCGTGCGGGTCGCACGGCTGGTCCACCATCCCGAGCTGGTCCGCCTGCTGCCCGCGCTGGCGCGGAGCGGCTCGCCGGAGATTCGGCAGGCCATCGCTGCGCTGTTCCGGCACCGTCCCGGGGCCGCCGATGGCGTGCTGCTCGAGGGGTTGGTGGCCGATCCCGTCGTGGGGGTGCGCACCGAGGCGGCCGGCGCGGCCGCGGCCGCCGGCCGCTGGGACCTGCTCGAGCAGGTGGCCGACGACCCAGACGCCGGTGTGCGCCGCGAGGCCGCGCTCGCGCTCGGAGGGGCGTCGGGAGCCGATCCGGTGGCTCGCGAGGCGCTCGACCGCCTGGGCGACGATCGCGAGATGGCCGTGCGGGCCGCCGCGTACGTGGGGCGGCTGCTCCAGGGCCGCCCGGTGCCGTTTCCGCCGGGGATCGATCCGGTGGCCGCGGCCGGGGTCCTGAGTCAGGCCGGGCAGCTCCCCGCGCTGCGGGACATCGCGCGCACCGCCCCGGCCGAGGACCGGCGCCTCGCGGCCGCGCTGGCCCTGGCCCTGCTGCACGACGATGTGGCCCTGCAGGTCGCGCGGACCGACCCGGCTCCGGCGGTCCGCCATCGGGTGAGCGGCGCTCTCGATCTCGCGGCCCAGGCCCGGGCCATCGAATGAAAGAGCTCGCGATTCAGGTGCTGGTCGTCGTGGCGATGGTCGCCCAACCGGTGTTCCTGTTCTACTTCCTGCTCTACAACACGTACACCTTGTCGCTGGTCGCCTTGTCCGCCCGGCAGGTGCGCCGGCGCGTGGCCGGCCACTTCATCGAGGACCTGGACTTCATCGACGACGCCGATCTGAACAAGCCGCTCACCATGATCGTGCCCGCCTACAACGAGGAGGTGACGATCGTGGACAGCGTCACCAACCTGCTGCAGTGCGACTACCCCCGGCTCGAGGTCGTCGTGGTGAACGACGGCTCGAGCGACGCGACCCTGGAGCGGCTGCGGCAGGCGCTCCGGCTGCGCCGGGCCGACATCCCGTACCGGGAGGCGATCGCCACCGCGCGGCTGCGCGGCCTGTACCAGGCCACGATTCCGCTGCCCCGCTCGGTGAGCC
>DASSMN010000177.1:0-3019 GCA_035688885.1 Gemmatimonadales bacterium | reverse complement strand
TCGAGCTTGAGGCTGCCGGTGCCGTCGCTCTTGAGCCCGCGCCGGGCGTAGAGGGCTTCGGCGCCCACCCCGATCACGCGCGCGCGCATGCTGAGCGCCACGCCGGCGGCCCAACCGGTGCGAGTCTTGAGGTTGCCCGGTAGCAGCCCCTTGTTGGAGATGTTGCCGAACGACGCACCACCCTTGACGCCGAACTCCACCTGCGCGCTCGCCGGGGCGGCCGCCGCGAGGGTGAAGACGAGCGCGCTGCACACCATAAGCACCTTGGACATGGCAATCTCACGGAAATGGAGGAATGCGGACATACGCTACGCGTCCGCTTAGGTGAGCGTGATGCTGGTGGACCGCGCCGCGAGCATCGCGGCGCGTCACTGAGCGTCGGCTAGTGCCCCACGCCGAGGAAGAACAGCAGCAGGATGATGATGCCGGGCACCCCGAGCAGCCATAAGAGAATGAGGCCCATGGGAAGCTCCTATGCCGTCGCGACGCGGTCGCGCGTGCGGTGGTGGGTAAAGGTCATCGGCTCGCCGGACGCCATCCAGCCGCCCAGCACCGCGCCGACCAATCCGATGAGCAGCGCGGCCGCCGTGGCCAGCGAGTTGTTGCGCAGCGCCTCGGCCATCTGTTCGTTGGACAAGTGGGTCGCGCCGGTGGCGACGGCCGAAAGCCCGCCGTACCAGCTCCCCACGTGCCCGGCCCCGCCGAGGGCGCCCAGAATCAGGAGCCCGGGAATGCTCAGCAGCCACACGATCGCGCCGTGCAGGATGGCCGGCTCCGACCGGACCCGCCCGGCGATGCGCGCCGCCACCCATCCCCCGGCGACGTAGCTGAAGAACGCGCCGCCGACGCTGAAGATCAGTCCGATCAGGTGCAGTTTCTTCCAGTCCACATAGTCCGCCGCCTCATTAGCGCCGACGGCGTAGGCGATCAGGCCGATCAGCGTCCCGACGGCCAGCGCCGTCAGCGCGCCTACCCACACCGCGCTCCAGGCGATCGGCCAGACCACCCACTCCTGATCCTGCCGCTGCATGACACCCTCCTTGTCGCGGAAACCCGCCGGCGCGAAGCGCCGTGGCCTAATGCTAGAGGTGGAGGGACGGATGTGCGGGGATGCAGGTCACACGGGAGGGCAGGGAGGCGGGCCGGTCAGGATCCCGCCGGGTCACCAGTAACGGGCGCTACCGCCGGCCGATCGCCAGGCGCTGCCGGAGCTCCGTAATCCAGTTGGGCACGATCACCAGCGGGTACGCCGTGGACGCCACGTACGGGATGACGATGCGCGATCCATCGCGGCTCACGTCGTAGTTCGCCTCGGCGAAGTTGCCGTTGCCGTTCGGGATGTGCGTGAACGCGGTATCCCGCGACACGATCCGGATGCCCGGCGACATCGCGAGCCGCGCCTCCATGATCGCCGTGCCCGAGAGGTAGTACAGGCGGGTGCCATCGGCCGACCAGACCGGGCCCCCCCCGCCCCCCACCGAGACCTGGAGCTTGACGGTGGGCTCGGGATACGAGCGGATGTAGACCTCCGGCGTGCCCGACTCGAAGCTCACCATCGCGGCCCAGCGGCCGTCGGGTGAAAAGCGCGGTGCCAGCACCTGCGGGGCCCCGCTCACGAATGGCCGGAGCGCGTGCGCGGAGTCGAGCACGACCCGATCGAAGTCCCAGCCGGACCCGAAGCTCACCTGGAGCAGCAGGGAGCGACCATCCGGCGCGACGTCCGCCAGGGGCAGCAGGCTCGATACCTCGACCAGCGGCTCCGGCGCGACCGCGCCCCCAATTGCCTGGGCCCAGACGCCGCTCTTGGCCCCGGTGCTCACCGCGGAATAAATCAGCCGCGTGCCGTCCCCGCTCCACGCCGCCGAGGTGACGCTCCCGACCGCGGTGAGACGGGACAGGGTCCCGGTCTCGAGATCGTAGATCCACACGTCGCTCTTGGACCCGTCCTTGAGGACCACGGCGATGCGCTTGCCGTCGGGCGAGAGGCGAGGGTCGACGTAGTTCCGCCGCTCGCGACCGATCGGGTGCGACACGCCGTCGCGGCCCACCCAGGTCAGCGCCGCGAGGAGCGACGGCTGCCCGGTCACCAGCGCGCCCCCGTTCGAGACGAACACCGCGGAGTTGCCGTTGAGCGCGGGATCCACCGCTACCGGGTCGAGCACGGGGACCGGCTTGCCGGTGAGGCGCTTGCGTGCGGCGTCCAGCGGCACCGCCATGACCGCGCCGTCCGCCTGCACGTAGACCAGCGTGCCCTCGAGCACCCGCAGCGGACGGATGCCCTTGAGATTCAGCGGCGTCACCGGCCCGCCGTCGAGCGACGCCATCGCCAGCCGCGCGGTGCCCAGGGCGCCTTTCCAAATGGTGAAGACGACGGCGCGGCCATCGGGTGTGGCGATGGGCCAGAGGTGGTCCCCCTCGCCTTTCGCCGAGTCGGGGTGCGTGAACTCCTCCAGCTCGCCGCCGGCCACGCCGACCTTGAGCAGCCCGTGCCGCGTGTCGGTCGCGCCGACGACCAGCTCGTCGGTCGTGGTCCAGTCGGCGCCGTTGTTGCCGCCACCGGCCGCGATCGTCGCCGGCGCGCTGCCGTCCAGCCGGACCTTGCGCTCGTTGCCGTCGGCCTCGAACGCGATCCACTGGCCGTCGGGCGAGAACAGCACCTGGCTGGCCCCGAGGGTGCCCGGAATCGGGTGGCCCTCGAGCTGATCCATCCGGCGGTAGTACAGGATGCCACTGCCGCCGGGCTGCTGCACCGAGTAGACCACCGTGCTGCCGTCGGGCGAGATCGCGGCCGGCCAGGGATAGTTGCCGGCCACCTCGGCGCTGTCGGAGCCGGTGTAGAGGAACCGGACCGGGACCAGCGGCCGCTCCGCCGGGCGCCGGAGCTGCCAGGCGCCGAAGCCGAGCCCGGCCACCGCGAGCGCCGCGAGCCCGAGCACCACCGGATCGGTGAGCCTCGCACGCGCTCCGCCGGCGGCGACTGCGGCGCGGGCGCCGCCCACAGGCACCGGTACCGTGGGTC
>DASSMN010000460.1:0-7653 GCA_035688885.1 Gemmatimonadales bacterium | reverse complement strand
CAAGCGGCTCCTGCCCCTGCGTCTGGAACTGGTGCCAGGTGAGCGGCGGCACCCGGACTAGGTCGTGGGTCCGGGCGTCCACGATGTGGTTCCCCACCAGCACGTGGGCCGCGCCGCGAATGATGATCACCGCGTGCACATGATGATGCCGCTCGAGCGACGACCAGCCCCCCGGTGCCACCTCGAAGTAGCGGAGCTCGCAGCCGAGTCCGTCGCCCCCATGGAACAGCACCTGGCGGGTGATGCCCCAGAAGTGGGCTCCCTCGCCCTTATACGGTTTGACCTCCACGCCCTGCCAGCGGAACGGATCGGTTTGCCGGACATGCTCGCTCATCGCACCGCCTCGGCGGCCCGCGCAAGCCGCTCGACCAACCCCCGGGTGACATCGAAGAGATTGTCGCCGGCCTCGAGGAGGCTGCCCCCGATCAACAGGATCGCATCGGGGCCGTAGAACTCGAGCAGCTCCGGCACCCGCTCGACCTTGATCCCGCCGGCCGGCACCGGAAACGCGGGCCGAATGCAGGGGTGCTCGGCCCGGAGGGCCGCCGCGATGGCCCGACAGGTCTGGCGACTGTACGCGAACCGGCCCCCCGTATGGGGATAGATCACCGCGTCCGCCCCGAACCAGCGGAACAGCTTGCCGAACAGCGCGGGCTCTTCGGCCCGTAGGACGCCGCCGAACGACGGATGCGCGAACAACGGCAGACCGTCCGACGCGGAGGCGAGCTGCGCCAGCACGGGCAAGCCGATCACCATCGGCGAGACCAGCGCGGCTCTGACGCCGGCGCCGCGGGCGAACTCCAGCTGGCGCGCGATGCGATCGGGCGTGCCCATGACGCTGGGCACGTACAGCGCGGTGCGCCCGGTGTCACGGGCGGCGTCCTCCACGGCCCGAAGGCAGGCCTCGATCCGGAGCTCGAACGGACAGAAGGCGTGGTCGGCCAGGCCGTGGTCGTCCTTGATCAGGTCCATGCCTGCCCGCGCGAACAGTCCGCACAGCGCGGCCAGCCGGTCGGGGCGGAGGCCCATTGGCTTGAGCGCCGTGGCCAGCAGCGGCCGGCCGACGACCCCCGCGAGCGCGCGGATGCCGGCGATGCCGGCGCGCGGGCCCGGCAGCCAGGCGAAGGCGGAGTCGGGCAGGGTGACGTCGGCCAGCGTCACGTCCGGCTGGAGCGAGCAGTTGCCGAACAGGACGTTGAGCAGCTCCGCAGGATCGCCGGCCGCGGTCGCGAGGGGCTGGGCGATGGTGACGCGATGGCGGTCCTCGCCCGCGGGCTCGATGCGCTCGACCGCGCCCAGGATGTGGGCCGCGACCCACGGGTCGCGCGCGGCGGTCGCGCGGGGGAGCTCGACGGTCTGCTCGAGCATCAGCGCCTCCGCGCGAGCCGCGATGTCGCGTGCCGGCGCACGCACGAGGTAGGTGACCCGCAACGACTCCTCGCTTCCCAAGCAGACCTCCGCACGGTAGATGGATTGGCGCGGTCCTTGGGTATTATACCCGCGCCCCGACCGGTGACGACGGGCGCTTGCCAATCCCCTTGGCCCCCCACACGTTGCCTGCCATGCCTACACTCATCCGAGCAGTCGCCGGTGCGGCAGTGGCGGCGGTGGCCGCGTCGCCCGCCATGGCGCAGAAGCCGGCCGCACCGCCACCCGGGTTCGACCGATACGTCGCGCAGGTGCTGCAGACGTTCACGGTCCCGGGCGTGTCCATCGCCATCGTGAAGGACGGGAAGGTGGTACTGGCCAAAGGTTACGGCGTGCGGCGCCTGGGGGATCCCACGCCGGTTGACGCCCAGACCCAGTTCGGCATCGCGTCCAACACCAAGCTGTTCACGGCCAGCGCCCTGGCCACCCTGGTGGAGGCGGGCAGAATCGAGTGGGACGCGCCGGTCATCCGCTACCTGCCCGACTTCGCGATGTACGACCCCTACGTGACCCGCGAGCTCACCGTGCGCGACCTGCTGGTTCACCGCAGCGGCCTCGGGCTCGGCGCGGGCGATCTGCTCTGGTGGCCCGCCTCCACCTACGACCGGAAGGAAATCGCCCGGCGGCTCCGGTACATTGAGCCGGCGACCTCGTTCCGTAGCGCCTACGCCTACGACAATGTGCTGTATCTCGTCGCCGGTCAGCTGATCGAGGCGGTCTCCGGGCAGAGCTGGGAGGACTACGTCCGGACCCACATCCTCGAGCCTGCGGGCATGACCCATAGCGACGTCCGCCATTCGGCCGCGGGTCGGGGCGGCAACGTGGCGACGCCGCACGCGGCCGTGAACGACACCGTGCGCCCGGTGGCGCCGTTTCTGAGCGACAACACCAACCCCGCCGGCGGCATCGTCTCGGGCGCCGAGGACCTGGCCAAGTGGCTCATCATCCAGCTCGATTCCGGGCGGGTAGCGGGCGGCGCCCCCATCTTTTCGCCAGCCAGCACGCGCCAGCTCTGGCGCGACGTGACGCCCGAGCCCATCGGCGATGCGGTGCCCGGCCTGGAGGATCTCCGCCCCCACTTCCTGGGTTACGCGCTGGGAGTCGAGACCCGGGACTATCGCGGCAAGCAGATGCTGACCCACACCGGCGGCTTGCCCGGCTACGTCTCGAGGCTCGCCATGATTCCGGAGCTCAGGCTGGGCGTCGCGGTGCTCACCAACCAGGAGTCGGGGCTGGCGTTCAACGCGCTGGTCTATCGGGTGCTGGACCATTACCTCGGAGCCAGAGCGCCCGACTACGTGGGGATCTACGGGCGGGTGCAGGAGCAGGGCCGCGCGAAGCTCGCCGCCGACGCGCGCGCTGCGGCCGAGGAGCGCGACTCGACGGCCGGCCCGTCGTTGCCGCTGGCCCGGTACGCCGGCGTGTATCGCGACGCGTGGTATGGGGACGTCGGTATCACCCAGGAAGGCGGCGGACTGGTGATCCGGATGAAGCAGACGCCGGGCATGGTCGGCGACCTGGTGCACTGGCAGTACGATACCTTCCTGGCGCGTTGGCGCGACCGCGAGCTCCGCGCCGATGCCTACGTGACGTTTGCGCTCAACCCCGACGGCAGCGTCGACCAGGTCAGGATGGCACCCGCCTCCGATGACGTGGACTTCAGCTTCGATTTTCAGGACCTGCTGCTTCGGCCGGTACCGAGCGATGCCCGCTGAGGCGGCGCGGGACACCTGCGCCTAGTTGGTGCCGCGCCGAGGAGGCCGTCGTGCAGCATCCGATCCGCCACCTGCATCACGTCACCGCCACCGTGGCGGAGGCCCGTCCCGACCTGGCCTTCTGTGGCGGCCTGCTGGGCCTCCGGCTGGTCAAGCGGACCGTCAACTTCGACAATCACAACGTCTACCACTTCTACTACGGCACGGAGGAAGGCGCGCCGGGCACGATCTGGACCACCTTCCCCTACGCCGGCTGGAACGTGCCTCCCGGCGTGCACGGCGTGGGACAGATCGGTGCCACCACCTTCTCGGTTCCGGCCGGCAGCCTGGATGCCTGGCAGCGGCGGCTTGCGGCCGCCGGATTCACCGCGAACGCCGGCGAGCGGTTCGGGGCTCCCTGGCTCGCCGTTCGGGACCCCTCCGGCCTACTCCTCGAGCTGGTAGGCGATGCGCGTGACGATCGGCCCCCATGGGCAGGTGGCGGCGTGGATCGCGACTCCGCCGTCCGGGGACTCCACAGCGTCACCCTCCTCCTCCGCGATCGCGCACCAACCCTGACGCTGCTGACCGGCCTGCTCGGCTTTGCCGTGGTCGACGAAGCGCCCGGGCGAACGCGGCTGGCGGTCGGCGACGACGCGCCCGGCCACCTGGTCGACCTCCTGGTATCGCCCGACGCGCCCCCGGGCCGGAACGGCCTGGGGACGGTGCATCATGTGGCCTTCGCGGTGAGCAGCGCGGAGGAACAGCTGCACCTCAGGGCCGAGCTGGTGCAGCTGGGCTACGACGTGACCCCGGTGCGGGATCGCACCTACTTCCAATCGATCTATTTCCGCGAGCCCGGCGGTGTGCTGTTCGAGGTCGCGACGATGTCGCCCGGATTCACCTTCGACGAGCCGCCCGAGCGGCTGGGTACAGCCCTCAAGCTGCCGCCGTGGGAGGAGGCCAACCGCTCAGCCATCGAAGCCGCCCTGCCGAGGATCGCCTGAGCCGTAACCTGACGGTTCGCGTGCTGGTTGCCATCGCACTCGGCGTGGCACTCGGCGCGATCTGGCCCGGTGTGGGACAGGCCATGAAGCCGCTGGGCGACACGTTCGTGAACCTGGTCCGCATGGTGATCGCGCCGATCATCTTCCTGACCATCGTGCTGGGCGTGGCGCACACCCACGATCTCAAGCAGGTCGGCCGACTCGGCCTCAAGGCGCTGGTGTATTTCGAGGTCGTCACCACCTTTGCGCTGGCCATCGGCCTCATCGTGATGCACGTGGCCAGGCCAGGGCAGGGCATCGACGCCAGCCGAGTCGCGTCGGCCGACGTCGCCCGGATCACGGCGCAGGGTCAGGAGCTTCGGTTCATCGACTTCCTCACCCATATCGTACCGTCGAGCGTGGTGGGGGCATTCGCTCAGGGCGAGATTCTCCAGGTGGTGTTCTTCTCGATCCTGTTCGGTGTGGCGCTGGCATCGATCGGTCAGGCGGGCCGGACGGTGATCGGCCTGCTGGACGGTCTGCTCCAGGTGTTCTTCCGAGTGGTGGAGATCGTCATGGTCGTTGCGCCCATCGGTGCGTTCGGCGCGATGGCGTACACCGTCGGGACGTTCGGCGTGGCGTCGCTGCTCTCCCTGGGGCGGCTGATGGCCTGCGTGTACACCACCATGGCGATCTTCATTCTGTTGGTGCTGGGTACCATCGCCCGACTGTGGGGCTTCAGCCTGTTCCGTCTGCTGGCCCACATCAAGGAGGAGATTCTGATCGTGCTGGGCACCTCGTCGAGTGAAGCGGTGCTGCCCAGGATGCTCGACCGGATGGAGCAGTTCGGCTGCGACCGGTCGGTGGTGGGCCTGGTGATCCCGGCCGGGTACTCGTTCAACCTGGACGGCACCTCGATCTACCTTTCGATGGCCACGCTGTTCATCGCGCAAGCCTATGGCATCCACCTGGCGCTGGGGCAGCAGCTGGCGCTGCTGGCGGTCCTGATGGTCACCTCCAAGGGCGCGGCCGGCGTCACCGGCTCGGGGTTCATCGTGCTGGCCAGCACCCTCTCGGCGCTCAAGGTGGTTCCGGTCGAAGGGGTGGCGCTGGTGCTGGGCGTCGACCGGTTCATGAGCGAGGCCCGCGCCATCACCAACCTGATCGGCAACGCGGTGGCCACGGTGGTCATCGCGAAGAGCGAGGGCGCGTTCACCCCTCACCCGCAGGCAAGGTCCGATGCCTAGCCGTCCGCTGTCGTGCGTGACCGTTCTTGCCTCGGTCTTGCTGTCGCTGCCTGCGCCGATGGGACTCGGCGCGCAGATCGCCGCCCCGGTGCCGAACATTGCCCCAGAGGAGTACGCCGCACGCCGGGATTCGCTCGCGGCCCATCTGGGCAACGGGGTCGTGCTCGCGTTCGGGGCGGTCTCACCCAGAGGGGAGGAGCCGCCCCACCAGCTCCCCGCGTTCCGCTGGCTCACCGGGTTCCTCGAGCCGGACGCCGCGCTGGTGCTGATTCTCCAGGGCGGCCGGGCCCATGGGATGCTGTTCACCCAGCCCCGCGATCCCCGGCGTGCCCTCTACGACGGCTTCCCGCCGGACTCCGCGGCCCTGGCGCGCGCCACCGGCATGCGGGTGCGCGCGATCGCGGCGCTCGGCCCGGTCCTGGATTCGCTCTTCGCGGGCGGGCCCACCTTGTTCACCCTGCGCGACTACGCGGGCAACGACTACGCGGAGAGCGATTCGCTCACCCGCGGCGTCGCGTTCCTGCGCGAGCTCTCGTCCCGGCACCCGGACGTGCAGGTGCGCGATGCCCACCCGGTCACCGACAGCCTGCGGGCGCGCAAGAGCGCCGCCGAGCTGGCGCTGCTGCGCCGGGCGATCAGCGCGACGGTCTCGGCGCAGCGCGAGGCGATGGCCGCCGTCCGCCCGGGGATGTGGGAGTACCAGGTCGAGGCGCTGTTCGCCGCCGCATTCCGGCGGACCGGCGGAGACGGGCCCGCGTTCGGGTCGATCGTCGGCTCGGGACCCAATTCCACCCAGTACCACTACGCGAGCAACCATCGGCAGATGCAGGCCGGCGATGTGGTGGTCATGGACGTCGGGGCGAGCTGGGCCGGCTACGCGGCCGATGTGACTCGCACCATTCCGGTGAGCGGCCGGTACACGCCGGACCAGCGCGCCATCTACCAGATCGTGCGCGACGCCCAGCATGCCGCGGAACAGGTCGCGGGCCCGGGCGCCTCCTACCAGGCGTGGCGCGACTCGGCCCGAGCGGTGATCGCGCGCGGTGTGACCCGGCTCGGTCTCACCGAGGGCGTGGATGCCACTTTCGATCCGCCCTGGGCCGACCAGTGCCGAGTGGAAGCGGTGCGGTGCACGCAGGCCTTCCTGTACATGGCCCACGGCCTCGGACACGGTATCGGCCTGGAAGTCCACGATCCGCCCCATCCATGGAAGGACACCGGGTCGTTCGCGCCGGGGGACGTATTCACGATCGAGCCGGGCATCTACGTGAGCACGCGACTGCTCGACATCCTGCCGGACACGCCGAAGAACCGAGCGATGATCGCCAAGGTGCGGTCGACGGTGACCCGCTACAACGACATCGGCATCCGGATCGAGGACGACTACGCTATCACCCCGACCGGCGTCGAATGGCTGAGCCGCGCCCCGCGCGAGCCGGCCGAGATCGAATCCGCCATGGCGCGTCGTGGCCACTAGCGCCACCCGACGGCCGGTCTGGCCGCTGCTGCTCTCGCTGCTGCTGTTCGGGCTGGCGGTGGTGGTGGGGCGGGGCGTGGCCCGCGGAGTCGCGCCGCTCCGGCGATTCACGGGTGGTGAAACCGCGGTGAGCCAGTCCGTCGTCGTGGAGCAGACCCGCGCGGTGGCGCGCCTGGTGACGAGCGAGACGATGCTCCGCGATGTGGTGACCTACGAGAACAGCCGGCTCGGCTCCACCAAGCGCTCCCTGGTGGTGGTGACCGGGAAGGTGCTCACGGGGTTCGACCTGGACCACGGTACGGAAGTTACGGTAGACCATCCATCGCACCGCATCGTGATCACCTTGCCGCCGCCGGGGGTCATGGGGGTCGAGATCACGGAGCTCAAGACCTACGATGAGCAGCGGGGCCTGTGGAATCCGTTCCACCCCGCCGATCGCGATACCATCTTCGCGCTCGCCCGGCGACAGCTGGTGCAGGCGGCCGGCGACGTCGAGCTCACTCGTCACACCGAGGAAAGCGCTCGCCGGCTGCTGGAGGCCATGGTGCGGGCGGAGGGATATACGACCGAAGTCCGGTTCGGTCTTTCACGGTCACCGGGCGACACGGGGCGCTGAGGAACCCGATCATGCTGGCGTACGTGTTCTGGCACTGGCGGCGACCGACGACCACGGCGGCCGACTACGAGGCGGCCCAGCGCCGATTCCATGCCGCGCTCGCCCAGGCGCCGCCGACGGGCTTCATCCGGTCGTTCTCGGTTGCACTCCGGGGCGCGCCGTGGGCCGCCGGTGGGCTCGAGGCCTACGAGGACTGGTACCTGGT
>DASSMN010000124.1:0-5447 GCA_035688885.1 Gemmatimonadales bacterium | reverse complement strand
CGATGCTGATCGACGTCGTGTACCAGATCGTCCCCTGGCGATGGTACGCGTGGGGGAGCCTCCGAGCCGGACACCTGCCGTTCTGGAATCCCTACAGCCATGCGGGCGCGCCATTCGTCGCAACGATGCAATCCGCACTCTTCTACCCCATCTACCTGCTGCTACTGTGGCTGCCGTTCGAGCAGACCTTCGCCTGGAGCGCCATCCTCAAGCTCTGGATCGCCGGCACCCTGACCTATCTCCTCGCCAGACGGTACCGACTGGACTGGCAGGCCTCGCTGGTATCCGCCCTCGCCTTCATGCTCTCCGGGTACGTCGTCGTATGGCTGGGATATTCACTGACCAACGTGGCTGTCTGGCTGCCGGGGGTGATCCTGTTGGATGAGCTCCTGCTTACGGCGGAGAGTGCCGCGGAGCGCCTGCGATACGCCGCGTTGCTCGCCATCGTGGTCGCGGTCCAGTTCACCGGCGGACACCCCGAGACCTGTGCCGACGTGCTCGTTGCCGGCACCATGTACCATGTCTTGCGCTGGAGTCAGGTCATCGCCCCAAGCGGGGTGTCGTGGGGCACGAAGCTCGGGCGATTGATTCTGCTTCCGGCCCTGGCGGTGCTGCTGGGCGCTGCCCTCGCCTCAATCCAGCTGCTGCCGTTCCTCGAGTGGCTACCGCTGAGCGCCGAGTATCGCTCGCGAGGCGCGGAGAGCGGATTTCAGCTCGTGCGCTCGGGGTTCTGGAGATACCTCTTCTTCCTTCCGCTGGCGCTGTTCCCGAATCTCTACGGGAACCCCGCGTGGCCGCTGCCGCCGCACCGGAGTCTGCTGCCATGGGGCCAGAACTACAACGAGGACGCGCTCTACGTCGGAATCATTCCACTGCTGCTTGCGGTGGTGGGTCTGTTGGCGTCTCGGCGGCGAACCCCGGTGCTCCGGGTCTGGGCCGTCCTGGCGACGATAGCTCTCGGCCGCGCGCTTCACTTTCCGGTCATCGACTGGATCAGCCAGCTGCCCGTCCTCAACCTGGGCAACCCCCATCGGGAGCGACTGGTGTGGAGTTTGAGCGTCGCCTTGCTGGCCGCCTTTGGAGCGCAGGCCTTGTGCGCCAGCGAGGACGATCGCTGGCCCCGGCTGGTCCGCGACTGGCGCCGATTGAACCTCGCCGTCGTGTCGCTCGGTGTCCTGCTGGCGTTTATGGGAGTGGTCATCCTGCCGCTTGCGAAGCCCCGCTTGATCGCCGCCGCCCGGCATGCGGCAGAAGCGGAGTTTGCGAGAGCGGGCGGTTATCCCTTGAGCCTCTACTACCAGCGTGCCGACGAGGCAGTGAGCAAGCTGCTGTGGTCGTTCCGACCGGCCAATGTTTCGATGTATCTGCCCGCCTTGATTGCCCTGGCGGCGCTGGCCGGCACCATGTGGGTCCTGCGACGGCCGACGCAGCGACGATCAGCCCTGTCGCTCCTGCTGGTGTCACTCACGGCACTCGATCTCACGGCGTTCGCATGGTCGTACAATCCCATTGTACCCCGTGCCGCCTTCTATCCGCCGTCCAAGCTGGCGTCACGGGTGGCGCAGGATTCCACGCTGTTCCGGTTCAGCGCAACGGGCGTGGACCTGTTTCCTGACGCCCAGATGATGTACGGTCTGTCGGACGTGCGCAGTTTCGACTTCAGCACCAAGTGGTACAAGGCATACGTGATGGCCACTCCGGAAGCGAGGTTTTGGAGCGCGTATTCCACGATCTTCACGGACTTCGAGTCACCGCTGCTCCGCGTGTTGAACCTGAAGTACATCTTTGCCGGGGGAGCGGACTCGCCCGCCCCCGGCGTTGCCGCCGATGTCGTGAGTTCCACCAGCGCTGGTCGACTGTGGCGGCTTCGCGCAGTCCAGCCGAGAAGCTTTGTCGTCGCGGACGCCGTGATCGCACGGAACGACAGCGACGCGGTGCGCATCCTCAAACAGTCGCCCGAGGCGGTCTATCAGCGCGTGATCCTCTCCCGGCCGGCTCCCCCGCCGGTGTCGACGGCGCACCCCGACTCATCGGCGCTGAGCGGCTCGGGCGTGACCGTCGTGCGGTACGAACCGGACCGGTCGGACTGGCAGGTGCGGCTCAGGGACTTCGGTTATCTCGTGACCACCGACGCCTATTACCCCGGTTGGCGGGCGTACGTCGATGGCATCGAATCGCCCATTTACCGAGCGAACCTCGCGTTTCGAGCGCTGCGGCTTTCGCCCGGCGACCACCGGGTCGAGTATCGCTACGAGCCGGGCTGGCTTCCTCTTGCGGTCGCCCTCGAGTTCCTTTCGGCGTTGGTTGTCGTCGCCGGGTTGGCGATCTCCGGCGCACTTGTTCGCAAGGCCCGAGGCCATCGCCGCGATCGCGACTCTTCCCATACGGGATCGACCGCCCCGGGGGCACCATCAGCAGCGAGGTCTATCGGACTCTGACGGGTGTGGCGGAGGCGGAGGCCGACACGCCGGTCCGTGGAGGTGTATATATGGCGAGATATGGCAGGTCGTCCGGCGCCGAGCGGCAGGCCCGGCTCAAGCCGCAGTTCGCCGCGCTGTACCCGGGCGTGGTGGCGGGCGAGTGGGTCCCGGCGTGGCTCCTCGCCGAGCAGCTCATGGCCTCGGCGCGGCAGCGCGGCGGCGATCAGGAAGGCCGGGTGTGCAATCCCGCACACTGCGAGTTCCGCGGCGGCGGCAAGCGGCCGCCCGAGCTCAGAGGCCTCAGGACCCGGGCGATGGACACCCGATAGCCGGATTTCCTGTGCTCCTCCGACATCTGCACTACCTGGTGGCCGTCGCGGGCGAGCGGCACTTCGCGCGCGCCGCCGAGTCCTGCGGCGTGACCCAGCCGACGCTGTCCAGCGGGATCAAGCAGCTCGAGGAGGAGCTCGGGCTGCTCATCGTGCGCCGGGGGCAGCGGTTCGAGGGCTTCACCCCGGAGGGCGAGCGGGTGCTCGAGTGGGCTCGCCTCATCGTCTCGGACGCGGCCAGTCTCAAGCAGGAAGCCGCCGTGTCGCGCGAGGGCCTGGTCGGACGCCTCCGGCTGGGTGCCATCCCGACGGCGCTGCCCATGATCTCGGCGCTGACGGTCCCATTCGCCCTCGATCATCCGCGGGTGACCATCGCCGTCCTTTCCCTTACCTCAATCGACATCCAGGGCGGTTTGGGAGACTTCAGCCTGGATGCCGGAGTGACCTACCTCGAGAACGAGCCGCTGGCCGGCGTGCGCGCCATCCCGCTCTATCGCGAGCGCTACTTTCTGTTCACGGCGGCGAGCGGTTCGTTTCGGGAACGTCAATCGGTGTCCTGGCGGGAGGCGGCCGGCACGCCGCTCTGCCTGCTCACGCCCGACATGCAGAATCGCCGAATCCTCAACTCCCATTTCCGCGACGCGGACGCGGAGCCCCGACCGTCGGTAGAGACCAACTCGGTGCTTACGCTTTGCGCCCACGTCCGCTCCGGCCAATGGTCGAGCATCCTGCCCCAGGGCTTCCTCTCCCTGTTCGGCGACACCGCCGACCTGCGGGTGCTTCCGCTGGTCGAACCCGCCGTGTCACACAGCGTCGGGCTGGTGGTCCCCGATCGTGAGCCCCTCACCCCCTCGGCTCGCCACCTGGTGCACCTGGCGACCCGGAAGGACGTCCTGGCCGGTGTGGATTACGCGGTGGCCGGAGCGGGCCGAAAGCTCCCTGGCTGATTCGGCTTGGCTATCGGCTGATAGACCACACAAATTTGTGATCGGCCTGGACTGGGGGCATACTTCCGGGCAGTCGGTCGTTGGTGACCATTTAGGGGGTTCCATGGCAATGAATTACACCCGTCTCACCGAACCTCTGGTGCGCGATGGGGGACAGTTGCGCCAGGCGTCCTGGGATGAGGCGCTCGATCGCGCCGCCGAGGGTTTCCGTCGCGCGCTGGCCAAAGGTGGAGACACCATCGGCACGTTCAGCTGCTCGAAGGCCAGCAACGAGGTGAACTACATCGCCCAGAAGCTGGTCCGGATCGGCTTCAAGAGCCACAACATCGACAGCTGCAACCGAACGTGACACGCCCCTAGCGTCGTCGGTCTGGCGACGGTCTTCGGTGCGGGTGGGGGCACCAGCTCCTACCGTGAAATAGAAGAGACGGACGTGATCTTCCTGTGGGGCGCGAACGCCCGGGAGAATCACCCCATCTTCTTCCATCACGTGCTCAAGGGCATTCACAACGGGGCCAGGCTCTACGTCATGGACCCGCGGCGGACCGCGTCCGCCCAGTGGGCCGACCAGTGGCTCGGCCTCAACGTGGGCACCGACATCGCGCTGTCCAACGCGATGGCGCGGGAGATCATCTACGCCGGTCTCGCCAACGAAGAGTTCATCCGGCGCAGCACGACCGGGTTCGATGAATATCGCGAGTCGGTCGAGCCCTTCACGCTCGAAGTGGCAGAGCGGGAGACGGGTGTGCCGGCCGAGGTCATCCGAGAGGCGGCGCACGCCTACGCCCGGGCCGACCGGGCGGAGATCTGCTGGACCCTGGGCATCACCGAGCACCACAACGGAGTGGACAACGTCCTCTCGCTCATCAACCTGGCGCTGCTCACCGGGCACATCGGACGGTACGGCTCGGGCGTGAACCCGCTCCGGGGACAGAACAACGTGCAGGGCGGCGGCGACATGGGGGCGATCCCGAACCGCCTGGTCGGCTTTCAGGACTGGACCACCGACCCGGAGGTCCGGGCCAAATTCGAGAAGCACTACGGCGTCACGCTCGAGCCCACCTATGGTCGCAACGTCACCCAGATGTTCGAGGGGATGGAGCACGGCGAAATCACCGCGCTCTACGCGATCGGCGAGAACCCGGCGCAGGCCGAGGCCGACCAGCATCGCACCGAACGACTGCTCAAGGGCCTGGACCATCTGGTGGTGCAGGACATCTTCCTCACCCGGACGGCGCAGTTCGCCCACGTGGTGCTGCCGGCATCGTCGAGCTGGTGCGAGGCCGAGGGCACCGTCACCAACAGCGAGCGTCGGGTGCAGCGGGTGCGGAAGGCGCTCGAGCCGCCCGGCAACGCGCGGGACGATATCTGGATCATCGCCGAGCTGGCCCGGCGGGTGGGCGCCGACCTCGGCCATCCGACCGCCGAGGAGCTGTGGAACGAGGTCCGCTCTCTGGCGCCGATCTTCGCGGGAATGAGCTACGAGCGGCTGGAGCGGGAGGGCGGCCTGCATTGGCCCTGCTTCGACGAGCACCACCCGGGCGAGCTGTTCCTGCACAGCCGGCTCTGGCAAGATCCGCCGGAAGGACGGCTGGCGCCGTTCTCGGTGGTCCGGCACAAGCTGCCGGTGGAGATGCCGGACGCCGAGTATCCGTTCCTGCTCACCACCGGCCGACGGCTCGATTCGTACAACACCGGCGTTCAGACCGGCGGGTTCACCTCGCCGCTTCGGCGGGGAGAATCACTCGATC
>DASSMN010000634.1:0-2141 GCA_035688885.1 Gemmatimonadales bacterium | reverse complement strand
AGGGTGGGCGCAGTGGTCCCCCGACGGGCGCTGGATCTCCTACCCCATGGTGAACGGCCTCACCCTGGTCGATCCGGAGACTCACTCCACTCGACTCATGGCGGGGACCGTCGGTCTGCGATGGCACGTCTGGTCGCCCGACGGAGGAGTCATATACGGGATGCGGGAGCTGGATGACCAGCGCATCCAGATGCTGGCGATCCCGGTGGCTGGAGGTCTGCCCCGTCCCATCGCCTGGGCTGATCATCCTCTCATGCAGCAGGCGCGCTACGGCCTCGCCCTCCACCGGAACCGGCTCTACTTCGCCCTGGTCGAGCGTAGCGCGGACGTGTGGGTGGGCGACATCGTCGAACGCTGAGCCGGTGTGAACCGATGGTGACGGCGCTTTCGGAGGCGACCATCCTCGGTACCGCCCTGGCCGGTTTCGCCCTGTCGGTCGCGCATCTCTGATGGAGGGCGCGGCGACGCCGAGCGCCGGGTACACCACCCCTCGCGCCGGGGGAGCCATGACCGACACCGTCGAGAATCTCATCCTGGATCTGATCGACTGGGTCGAACGGAGGGAACGAACCTACCAGGAGACCCTGGACGCCTGGCGTACCTCCTGTCCGAGGCTACCGGTCTGGGAGGACGCCACCGAGCGGGGGCTGGTGGAGGCTGCGTCTGCCAATGGCCGTGTGATCGTGCGAGCCACGTCGGCGGGGCTGGCGCTCCGCAACGAAAAGAGACCGCTTGCGGCGCGCCAGCCCCCCTGACAGCGACCCTCTCAGGCCTTGGCCGTGAGTGCGCCGCCCAGCTTGCCCGAGGCGAGCCCGAAGAGCGCGCCGATCGCCATGGAGATGATCACGACCAGAAGCGCGTTCGTCATGCCGGCGGACATCAGCTTGTCCTTCGTCATGGTGTCGGCGGTCTGGAGCAGATAGGCGAAGGTGGCGGCATACCCGTACACGCTGGCCGGAATGACGGAGAAGGCCTTGATGTGGGCGGCGAGGCACATCGCCATCACGGTGAGGCCGACGACGATCCCGGCCCACACCGGCAGCGTCAGCGAGTCGGCCAGGGGGAAATGGAGGATGATGAGCGCGGCCAGCCAGGCGCAGAACGCGCCGAAGGCATTCCCCACGATGGTGTTCCTCAGCGCGTTCCCGTCGCCGCCCGAATGGAAGAAGCAGGCCCACGCGATGAACCCGGCCCAGATGAGCAGGCCCAGGTTCAGATACAGGATGGTGGCGATCCCCCCGAGCAGCCCGATGCTCACCGACAGCGCGACGAGTTGCGACATCGTAATGCCTCCCTCGTGACTGAACCGGATGGAACAACGCGCCCGCTCCCCGGCTCGTTGGGAGCGGCGTGAGGAATGCGCACGTCTGGGCAAGGATGGGATGCACGTAGCACGCGACCGCTTGCGTAACCCTACGGCGCCCTGGTCTTCAGCTCCTCGGCCCAGTGCTGCACCAGCACCAGCTCGGTTTCGGATGACGGTGCCACGCTCCGGATCATGACGAACCGGCGGTCGTCCGGCGCCACGTCGTAGGTGGGGTAGGTACCCGCATAGCTGTACTCCGCGGCCGGGAACAGCACCTTCTGCCCGGTCACCGCGAACGTGCCCCCCGTCTGGACCGTGACCGCCACCATCTCCCGGGTGTCGTCGAGGTAGAATAGCTCCTTGCCATTGTGGGCCCACACCGGGGTGGCACCGCCGCTGAGCGAAACCTGCCATTTGGCCGAGCTGACCTGCGGGAACGGGCGGACGTAGACCTCGGATTTCCCCGATTCGGTGCTGGCGTAGGCCAGCCACTTGCCGTCGGGCGAGAGCGCGGGGCCGGTCTCCCGGGCCGGCGAGACCAGCAGCGGGGTGAGGGTCGAGTCGCCCTCCTTGCGAGCGTAGATGTCCCCGTTTCCCTCCTCGCTCGCCACCCGCCGGAGCAGAAGCCAGCGGCCGTCGTGGGAGTACACCGCCCCGCCGAAGCCCATGGGGCCAGGATAGAGCATCCGCGGCGTGCCCGTGCCGTCGGCCCGGGTGATGGCGGGCACCCCGCTGCTCTGCGACCCCACCAGATAGAGGACCGAGCGCCCGTCGGCCGCCCAGCTCACCCGGTTGTGGATGCTGTCGCCAAACGTCACCCGGGAGAACGTCCCGG
>DASSMN010000501.1:0-2556 GCA_035688885.1 Gemmatimonadales bacterium | reverse complement strand
CGTTGCAGCCTTCCTCGAAGGCGGTCTTTCCCTCGTCGAGCAGGAGCCCGCCACCATCACGTGGTACGCCATCAAGCTGGGGCCCTCGACCTTCGGGATCTTCGACACCTTTCCCGACGATCAGGGCCGCGACGCCCACCTGGCCGGACGGGTTGCCGAAGCGCTGATGGCGAAAGCCCCCGAGTTACTGGCCAGCCCGCCGGAGATTCAGAAGCTGGACGTCCTGGCAGCGAAGCTTCCAGGCTGAGGCCGGGCCCGGCGTCTGCCTGGCCCTTTTCTCCCGGACCTTCCGCATAAGGGGTGAACACACTCACATCCCCGACTCGGAGGCTCCATGCGGAGTAGGTCCCTGGGCGCCGCGCTCGCCCTGCTATTCGTCCTGGGCTGCGGGCTCGAGAACGACGCCACCGGCCCGCAGGACCCCGGGCTCGCACTGCCGGATCCGTTCGGATTCCCGGCGCCGGAGCTCGCCACGGCGTCGAGCGGCTGGTCGAGCCGGGCCCCGATGCCCACCGGGCGGTACTTCCACGCGGCCGCCGCGGTGAACGGCATCATCTACGTCGTGGGCGGCCGGCTCAGCAACGGCTCAGGGACCACGTCGGTGCAGGCCTATAACCCGACCACCAACACGTGGGCCACCAAGGCGCCGCTGCCGGCGGTCCGGGTCTACGGCAACGGCGCCGGGGTGATCAACGGCGTTCTCTATCTGCCCGGCGGTGCCGACGGCAAGGACATCACCAAGACACTCCTGATCTACAACCCGACCACCAACACCTGGACCACCAAGGCGCCGATGCCGACCGCTGGCGGCTGCGGCGCCAGCGGGGTCATCGCCGGAAAGCTGTATGTCTACAGCGGCTGCCCCAACGGCTCCGTGTTTCGGCGCTACGACCCCGCCACCGATACCTGGGCGCCGCTCCCGGCGACGATCTTCCTGCACAACTACCCTGCGGCCGCGGTGATCGGCGGGAAGTTCTACCTGGCGGGTGGCAACTACAGCACGCCGAACGCGATCGTGGAAGCCTACGACCCAACCACCAACATGTGGACCAGGCAGAATCAGATGCCCACCGCCCGCTTCGGCGGGGCCGGCGCCGCGCTCAACGGCGAGCTGTACGTCATGGGCGGGGGCCCCTCGACGTTCACCGAGACGGCGGCGGTGGAGACCTTCAACCCGGTGAACCTGGGCTGGCGGGGCCGAGACTCGCTCCCCGGTCGGCGCGTCGGGGCGGCGGCAGTGGCGGTCGGCGGGAAGGTGTACATCACCGGCGGAGGCAAGGGGAGCGTCGCCCTCACCGCGACCGACGCCTACACCCCGGGCGACAAGTGGGAGACCAGGGCGAAGATGCCGGTGGCCCGCGAGTCGTTCGCCTCCGCCGTGGTGGGTGGCAAGCTCTACGCCTTCGGCGGGAGCCAGAACTCGACCGCCAACGGCACCGGCCACGTGTACGACGCCGGCACCAATGCCTGGACCAGCCGAGCCGCCATGCCGCAGCCGAGAACCTCGAGCAACGGGGCGGGGGTGATCAACGGGATCGTGTACGTGCCGGGCGGCCACAACGGCGACGGGATCTACACCCGGAGTCTCTACGCCTACAACCCGGCGACAAACACCTGGAGCACCAAGGCCAGCATGCCGGCCTCGATCGGTTGCGGCGGCAGCGCCGTGCTCGGCGGCAAGCTGTACGTCTACGGCACCTGCGGTCCCGACGGAAGCGGCGTTGCTGGCCTCTATGCCTACGACCCGACCAGCAACACCTGGGGCGCCCGCATCGGCAGTCCGGTCGTGAGGTTTCCGGCGATCACGGCCATCAACGGGAAGCTCTATCTCGTGGGTGGGCAGGATGGGGTCGGCGCGCCCAGCAACATGCTGCAGGTCTTCGACCCGGCGACCAAGCAGTGGACCCCGCTGCCGCCGATGATCACGCCCCGCTACCAGGCGGCCGCGGTGGGCCTCAACGGACGGCTCTACGTGATGGGCGGCTACAGCGGGAATGGCCAGATCGTGGCGGCGGAGTCGTACGACATTGCCGGGCGGACGTGGCGGATCCTGACCGAGATGCCGACGGGGCGCTATTCGCCCGGGGCGGGGGCGATCAACGGGAAGATCTATGTCGTGGGAGGGCAGGGCGACGTGACGCTGGCGGCGAACGAGGCGTATACGCCCTAGCGCCCGAGCTCTGGAAGCTCGAAGGGATCCTCGACGTACGCCCGCTTCCAGTCTCCGCGCGTCTCGTCCAGGAGCAGCGCCCAGGCGGCGCCGATGGGATAGAAGGCTACCCGCCGCTTCTGGGCCAGGTCGAGCTGCTCGAGCTGGCGCCGCAGATCGCGGAGCGCGGAGTCGGCGACCTGGCGGTAGGGCAGGTAGTCCGGTAGCCGTCGGAAGTCCGCCGAGGGCTCCCGCGACTCGGCCGCGGCGCGGGCGACGGCATACTCGGTATAGCGCGCCCCGCCTTCCTGCCAGAGCTGAAATTCGAAGTATCGGTAGTCGTCGGCGGCGAGGAGCGCACGGAGGGCGGCGCGAGCGTCGCCGACCTCCTGGATCGCCGCGGCGCG
>DASSMN010000009.1:0-2924 GCA_035688885.1 Gemmatimonadales bacterium | reverse complement strand
CGTTGCCCAGGCTGGACCAGAACCGGGCGTAGGTGGTGTCGTCGCGGATGACCACCCGCGCGGGCGCGGTGATCGCGCTGGTGCTCCACTGGCCGATCCGGCGGATCGCGATGGAGCTGCTCGAGTCGTACGGCGAGTACCCGGCTGCCGGTGCGGGAGTCGGGGTCGAGGCGGGCTGCGGCGCCACGGCCTTGGCGGGGCCGCCCGTGTCGGTCGGCGCCTGCGCGGTCGGTGTCGCCGTCGGCGTGTTGGTCGGCGCCGGCTCGGCGACCGGCCCCGATGATGGTGGGGCCGAGGCGGGCTCGGTATCGGCGGGAACCAGGCGGCCGCTCCCGCAGGCGGCGGTGCCCATGAGGACCAGGAGGCTGAGCGATCGGCGGAACATCGGTCCCTCCGGAAGAGAGTAGTCGCCCACCGTGATGCCGGATTGGTGGAGGAGAAGGTAGGCCGATGGCCCGAGCGACGCAGAGGTGCGGTCGCCGCACGGATGGTGACCTGCCACACAAACCCGCGTCACAGACACGCATGGCCGATTCGGCCTATTCTCCCCGCGTTCCAAACGTTCCGCGTTCCACACGTTCCACGGTTTCGTTTTCGACATCAGCGGGGGAATCATGCGAGTAGTCAGAGGATTCTGCGCGGGGATGCTCGTGGGTGGAGCCGTGCTGGCCGGCTGCAAGAGCAATCCCGAGACCGGTGCCGTCACCTCCAAGGCGAACGGCCAGACCACCACCGCGCCGGCGAGCGACGCGGTCGAAGCGCGCGACAAGGCGCTGGTTCGGGTGATCAATGCCAGCCCGGCCGATCCCACCCTCAACATCTACGCCGGCGACAGCGCCGCCTTCAGCGCGGTGGCGTTCAAGCACGCCACGCCCTACCGGGAGATTCCCGACAACCTGTTCGACTTCCAGATCAAGGGCGGGCCGGGCGCCGAGCCGCTGGCCCACAACCGGGAGAACCTGCACGACGGCGGGCACTATACCATCGTCGCGCTGCCCGACCAGGGCGGGGCGGACAAGCGGAACCTGCGGGTCCTCGACGACGACCTCAAGCCGGTCCCGGCCGACAAGGCCCGGCTCCGGTTCATCAACGGCGTCGCGAGCGACACCGACGTGGACCTCTACATCACCGGCCGGAAGGACGCGCTGTTCGACGGTGTCAACTTCAAGAGCGAAGCGGGCTGGAACGAGTTCGATCCGATGACCGGCACCCTCACGGTGCGCCCGGACAACGGCAGCGCCGCCCTGGCGACCCTCTCGAACGTGAAGCTGGAAGGTGGCAAGTCCTACACCTTCGTGCTGACCGGGAAGCGGGGGAAGCTGCAGATCCTCAAGATCGAGGACGATGTGGCGAAGGACAGCAACTAGGACGGGAGGACGGGAAGACGGGAAGACGGGAGGACCAGCACACCTCGTTTGGTCTCCGAGACCAGGCGGTGTGCTGGTCCTCCCGTCTTCCCGTCCTTCCGTCCTTCTTCACGCTGTCCGCTTACTCTCCCCCGCCTCCAGCAAATGCATCCCCGGCTGCGCCGGGCCGCCGACCTCCAGCACCGCGTCCACTCCGGTGGCGGTGATGGCGAGGGCGCCGCTCTCGGTGCGGCGGATGAGGCCGTTCTCCTTCAGGTACCAGACGTGGAACTTGAGATGGACCTCGGGGCAGCCCAGCATGCGCTCGAGCTCGAGCTCGCCCAGGCCGGCGCGGTCGGCGTCGTTGCGGCGGGCGGTGTAGAGCACCGAGAGGAGGGCGGTGCGCATGCGGCGGTCGGCGGCGACGTCGTCCTGCGCGGTCTGCTGGTCGAAGACCTTCCAGGTGTGCTCGACCCGCTCGGTGTAGGCCACGTCGTAGCGGGCGCGGAGCTCGGGGTCGGACAGGACTTGGAACGACTCCATGAGCTGCTTGAATCGGGCCGCGTCGCCGCTCTCGCTGTTGTCGGGATGGTAGCGCTTGGCCAGATGGCGGAAGACGCGCTGGATGGTGTCCGCATCCGCGCGGGAAGAGACCTGAAGCACCTCGTAGTGGTCGGTCCAGTCGGGCACGGCCATCGGGCGCCTCGAGCTCGCGCGCGGGTGACGGTCTATGAAGCGGGATCGGTGGCGCCGCGGAGCAAGCCGCGGGCCGAAAGGGCCGGATATGTTAACGCAAGAAATTGCAACTGGCTATATCGCTGCCGCTGAGAGAGTCTCGGATGGGTGCTGTGGGAGGCAAGCAACAGATTGCAGCGATCGCTGCCCGGACGCGGGGAGCGGTCGGCGGGACGGGCGGTGGTTTGCGGCGGTGGCTTGGCTCGGGAAAAAGCACGGGGGATCGCGCGAAATCCCGCCCGCGCGATCTCTCCGCGATCAGCTATTGCTTACAGATCCCGTCCGGATCCGGCTTCGGCTTATCCACCACCAGTCGGTGATCGAGATTGGCCACGTGCAGCGCCACGTCTTCGACCAGCGACGCCACCCGCGCCATCTTCTCGAAATCGATGTACTGCACCTCGTCGGTGAGCTGGTGGTAGTCGCGGTGGCCGCCGGTGGTGAAGAACGTGATCGGGATGCCGAAGCGGGCGTACATGTAGTGATCGCTCCGGCAGTAGCTGTTCTCGGGGTGGCCGTTGGCGTCCCAGGTGTAGTCGAAGGCCAGGCCATGCCGGTCGTCGGCGTTCACCCGCTCGACCAGGTCGCCCAGCTCGGTGGAGAGGCGGCGGGAGCCGATGAGCTGGACGTAGTCGGGGCCGCCCCGGGGCAGGTCGCTCGTGCGGCCACGGCCGATCATGTCGATGTTGAGCTGGGCCACGATCGAGTCGCGGGGGACGGTAGGATGGCGGGTGAAGTAGTCGCTGCCGATGAGGCCGAGCTCCTCGCCGGTGTGCCAGACGAAGAGGATGGAGCGCCTGGGGCGCTCGGACGCATGGGCCAGGTACTCGGCGATCTCCAGCA
>DASSMN010000016.1:0-2613 GCA_035688885.1 Gemmatimonadales bacterium | reverse complement strand
GCTGCGCCTTTCCGAACGCGTAGCCGAAGAGGACGCTCGCGCGACCTTGCTTCGCGTTCTCGCTCCACCAGCGGTTGATGCCGCCGAAGATCTCGTCCGGCGTCCGCCAGCGATAGATCGGAAGGCCGAAGGTCGATTCGGTGATGAACGCATGGCAGCGCACGGGCTCGAAGGGCTCGCACGTCGGGTCCGGGTCGAGCTTGTAGTCGCCGGTCACGACCCACACTTCGCCGCGGTGCTCGAGCCGGACCTGCGCCGAGCCGAGGATGTGCCCGGCGGGATGAAGCGACACGCGCACCCCGTTAACGTCGATGGCTTCGCGGTACGGCAGGGCCCGGATTCGGGCGCCCGCCTCGAGGCGCTGGCCCAGCACGGCCGCCCCCGGCGCGGCGGTGAGATACGCTCGGCATCCCCAGGCCACGTGGTCGCCGTGGGCGTGGGTCACCACCGCCCGATCGACGGCCGCCCAGGGGTCGACGTGAAAGTCTCCAGCCTCGCAGTAGAGCCCGCGGTCCGTGCGGCGGAGCAGGGTCACCGGCCGTAGGTGCCCATCAGCGTCGCCTCCGCAAGCACGTGGCCCTGCATGGCCTGGTCGAGCTCCGCTCGTTTCACTCCCGGCGACAGATTGAGGGCGCAGTCGAGGGCATACAACCGGAAGAAGTAGCGGTGGGGAGCCCCGGCCGGCGGACAAGGACCGGCGTAGCCCACTTCGTTGCCGTCGTTCACGCCCTGCCGAGCCCCGGAGGGGAGGGTGGCAAGCTTGGGCACGCCCTCCTTCAGCTCGATCGCGTCGGCGGGCAGATTGAACAGGACCCAGTGGACCCAGGTCCTTCCCGGCGCATCGGGGTCGTCGCAGATGAGTGCGAAGCTGCGAGTGTCCACCGGGATCTCGGACCACTGGAGGCAGGGCGAGCGGTTCTCGCCGTCGCAGGTGCAGGTCCGGGGAATGGGGCCGGCGGGAGGGAAGGTCGGGGTGGTCAGGAGCATGCGGCCTCGCGTAGATATCGGAGCGGTCGGTGCCGGGCACTGGCGTGCGCCGCCTCGTGAAAGGTAAGACGGCCGCCGGAGCCGAACCATTCCGCACCGGAGTGTGAGACCGGTCACAGCCGCGCGTCGAGCGGCGGTGTCGATTGCAGCAATCGTCGAAGCGTCTTCTCGGAGGCCGCGCATGGGTGCGAAGCAATTCGTGGGAGGGGCGATCATCGGCGCCGGCATGGTCTACTATCTCGATCCCGACCGCGGCCCCGAGCGGCGCGCCCAGCTGACCAGCGCGCTGGGGCTGGTCGGCGGGAGCGGACACTACGGGATGCGGCTGGGCGACATCGGCGGCCTCGAGAGCGCCAATCTCGCGCCCCGGCCCGCCAACGCGCACCGCGTCGCGCGCCTGGCGGGTGGGGCGCTGGTCGCGTACGGGCTGCTCCGCGGTGGCCGAAGCGGAAAGCTCATGCGGACGGCCGGGATCGGATTGATCGCCCGCGGTCTTCAGCGCGGGGCGCCATCGGTCGCGCCGGGAGATCGCCGGCGCACGATCGACATCCAGAAGACGCTGTACGTCGCCGCGCCGCCTGACCGGGTCTATGCCTTCTGGTCGGACTACGGCAACCTGCCGGTCATCCTGTCCAACCTGCGCGAGGTGCGCGACCTCGGCGCGGGCCGCTCGCGCTGGGTGGTCGGGGGCCCGGGGAGCCTGTCGGTATCGTGGGATGCCGTGCTCACGGCCCGCGAGGCGCCTCGTCTGCTGGCCTGGCGCAGCGAGCCGGGCGCCCTGCTGGAGAATGCCGGCGTGGTGCGCTTCTCGCCGGAAGGCGAAGGCACCCGCATCGACTTTCGTTTCTGCTACAGTCCGCCGAGCGGACACGCGGGCCGGGCGCTGTCCGAATTTTTCGGGGCCGACCCTCGCGCGCGAGTCAACGAGGATCTCGGCCGGCTGAAAACTTTGCTCGAGGCTGGCGCGCCCAGCCCGCCCGCAGGAGGTATGGTATGAAGAATCTGAGCCGCAGGTTCGCCACGATGACCGACGAGGAGCGCCGCCGCTTCGAGCAGGAGCAGGGCCGCACCGCTGCGGGAGAAGGCGACGAGGCCGCGGCCGACGAGCTGAATCTGGATGAGCCGCGCGACGCGGACCGGATGGGTCGTCACTACGGCAGCCTCGAGGCGGAAATCGCCGATCCGGACAACCGCGACGGCCTGGCCGCGGACCTCGACGACGCCGCGCACCGGCAGGCGGTCGAGAAGGAGCGCGAGGAGCGTCGGCGTGGCGGGTGAGCGGCGGCGGCCGACGCTCGATGTCAACGTCGGCCGAACGGAGCGCTGGATATCGGGTGTGGCCGGCGTGCTGGTCCTGGGCTATGGCCTGCGCCGGCGCCGCTATCGGGCGCTGCTGGCGCCACTGGGCGTGAGTCTGATCGGTCGCGCCGTGAGCGGTCGATCACTGGTGAATAGGGCGCTGGGGCGGAACAGCGCCCGGGGCTCTCGGACCAGCCCCATCGCGAGGGTGGGGCCCGGCGAAGGCACCCGCATCGATCGCACGGTGGTCATCGCCCGCTCCGCGTCCGACCTGTACCGGTTCTGGCGTCGGTTCGAGAACCTGCCCCGGTTCATGGACAACCTGGA
>DASSMN010000025.1:0-4444 GCA_035688885.1 Gemmatimonadales bacterium | reverse complement strand
GGCGCCCAGCCCGAACTGGTTGGCAAACAGCAGGGCGGTGAGCGGGTTGCGGTAGCGCCCATCGAACTGGCGGTCAACGCCCGAGAGTACCGCCGTCTCCCACAGCCCGACGCGCAGCCGCTTGCTCAGCCCGACGCCGGCCCGGTGGGCAAAGAAGTAGCGGTGGACCACGTTGCCCAGCGAGTCCCGGGCATCGTACAGGGTGCGGGCCAGGGCCTCGAGCTCGAAGGTTCGCGTGCCCAGTCGGAACCCGCCCTCCACCTGCGGGTATCCATAGTTGCTCACCCCGATCCCCGCGACGCCCACCGGACCCCAGTTGCGATCCATTTGGCCGTAGAAGACGCTGCCGTACTTGAACTGCGCGCTCAGGTACGCCTCGGGAAACCGCCAGGCCAGCGTGAGGTCCTTGCGTCCCGGCCATTCGGGATCATCGACGATGCGCGGCTCGGCGGCCATGCGGCTGGCCAGCGCGAACGAGCCGAACAGTGCCTCCCCGCTCAGGTCGGCGTAGGGCCGCGCGCCGTCCGGGCCGAGCGGATGGAGCGCGTCGCGGCGGATGTGGCTGTAGGCCTGCGCGCCGGCGCGCGCTCCGAGCCGCCAGCTCTGGCCCCCCGGGACCGGCTCGAGCGCCCTGCGGAGCGCCGCCACCAGCGGCGGCGCGCCGACCGTGTCCGCCAGGGCGAGCACCCGCACGGCATCGCTCCGGCGAAAGGGACGCACCATCGGCGAGGGGTCATCGATGTCGCCCCGATCGATCAGGAGCTCGATCAGCGGCAGCCGGGGATCGTCCAGCGTCAGATACGGCGAGGCCTGGGCCTGGCCACGCCGCGGTGCGAGCACGCCGGCCACGGCGACGGCGGCGAGGAAGGCTGAGCGGGCGGTGGGCATCGGTGAGGTAAGGTATGAAGGGCGGTCGGGAACGGTAAGCGGTGGGCGGGAAGCGCTCACCGCGTGGCGGCCGCCGCCCGTCCCGCCGGCGAGCGGGGCCAAGTATCTTCCGCCCATGCCAATCCCGCTCTCATGACCGAGCTGCGCATCGAGGCGACGCGCGGCGATCTCATCGAATCGGTCCACCGGGTCTCGGCCGCGGTCGTGCACGCGGATGGCCGGCTGGTAGCCGCGGCCGGCGATCCGGCCCGGGTAGCGTACTGGCGCTCCGCCGCCAAACCGTTTCAGGCGTTGCCCCTTCTGGTGGACGGGGCCGCCGACGCCCTCGCCATGACCCCCGAGGAGTTGGCGTTGGCTTGCGCCTCGCATTCCAGCGAGCCGCGCCACCTCGAGGTGGCCGCCGGTCTGCTCAACCGGATCGGCGCGACCGAGGCCGACCTGGCCTGCGGCCCGCACCCGCCGATCTCGCGCGAGGTGGCCGAGCGCGTGGTCCGCGACGGCATTCCACTCACGCCGCTGTGGAGCAATTGCTCGGGCAAGCACGCGGGCATGCTGGCGCTGGCTCGACACCACGGCTGGCGCTGGGCCGGGTACGAGCGCCCGGGCCATCCGCTGCAGGACCGCATCCTGGCCGAGGTGGCGCGATGGACCTGTGTGCGCGGCGAAGCCATTCCGATCGCCACCGATGGCTGCGCCGCGGTCACCTTCGGCCTGCCGCTCTCGGCCATGGCGCTGGCCTGGGCCCGGTTCGGCGCCGCTACCGAACCCGCGCCGGCACGGCTGCGCGCGGCGATCAGCGCGCATCCCGACCTGGTCGCCGGCACCGGCCGGCTCTGCACCGAGCTGATGGCGGCGTTGCCCGGCCGGTTGCTCGCCAAGGTCGGCGCGGCCGGCGTCTACTGCGCCACCGTGCCCGAGCTGGGCCTCGGCATCGCGCTCAAGGTGGCGGATGGCGACAGCGAGGTCTCACCGCCTGCGCTGCTGGCCGTGCTGGCGGCGGTGCTCGAACGGGCCGGACTGGCCCCACGGTACGATCTGGCGCCGGTGGCGCATCACGCCACTCAGCCGATTCTCAATACCCGAGGCGTGCGCGTCGGAACGCTGCGAGCGGCCGGCGTGCTGCGTTTTCATGACTGACGGCATCGGCAATTCGGTGCAGCCGCGGCCCTCAACCGAGGTAGGATGGATGGCGAAACAAGACAATCTCGACCCGCAAACGCGCGATCTCGTGCGGTTCGCGGCCGCCATCGCGCAGGGATACGAGCCCGAGCTGCGCGAGCGGGTCGGGCCCCTCCGCTCGTCACAGGTTCCCACGCAGTGGGTCGAGGAGCTGCTGCTGCAATCGGTGCTGATGGTCGGGTACCCGCGCGCCCTCATCGCGTTCGGGGTCTGGCGCAAATTCAGCGGCGTGCCCGCGCCGCAGTCGGACGAGGGCGAGGACTACGGCCACATCGACGAGTGGACTCGGCGCGGCGAGAGCGTCTGCGCCACCGTCTACGGCGAGAACTACCGCAAGCTGAGGGAAAGCGTCCGCGGCCTGCATCCCGCCATCGACGCCTGGATGATCATCGAGGGGTACGGCCGGACCTTGGGCCGCCCCGGGCTCGACCTCATGCGGCGGGAGCTCTGCACGGTGGCCCAGACCGCCGTGCTGGAGGCGCCCAAACAGCTCCACTCGCACTTGCGCGGTGCGCTCAACGCGGGCGCGTCGTTCGGTCAAATCGAGGGCGTGCTCTCGATCGTCAACCCGCTCCTGTCGTTCGACCAGTGGAAGAAGGTGAAGGAGCTGTGGCGGACGGTACGGGAGGGGTGGTCGCCGGGGAACTGATGTTCATCGATCGAGCGGTCGTTCGGGTCACGGCGGGCACCGGGGGGTCGGGTGCCAGCTCGTTCGCCCGGTTCAAGTACCGGCCCAAGGGCGGCCCCGACGGTGGTGACGGCGGGAATGGCGGCAGCGTCTATGTTCGCGGCGCGGGCAACCTCGCGACGCTGCTGGACTACCGATACCGGACGGTGTGGAAGGCAGGCCGAGGCGAGCACGGCAAGGGCAAGACGCAAACCGGGGCGTCGGCCGAGGACCTGTACCTGCCGGTGCCCCCGGGCACCATCATTCGCGATGCCGACAGCGGCGAACAGCTGGGCGAGGTCCTCCGCGAAGGCGATACGCTGCTGGTGGCGCGCGGCGGGCGTGGCGGGCGCGGCAACGCCCGGTTCGCCACCTCCACCCACCAGGCCCCCCGCGAATGGGAGCCTGGCGAAGAAGGGCAGGATCGGCAAATCGAGCTGGTGCTCAAGCTCATCGCGGACGTCGGCCTGCTCGGCGAGCCCAACGCCGGCAAGAGCACGCTGCTCTCGGTCCTGTCCGCGGCCCGTCCCAAAATCGCCGACTATCCCTTCACCACGCTCGAGCCCAACCTCGGCGTCGTGCCGCTGTCCGATCACCGCACCTTCGTCATGGCCGACATTCCGGGCATCATCGAAGGCGCGCACGCGGGCAAGGGGCTGGGGCTCAAGTTTCTGCAGCACGTCGAGCGCACGCGCGTGCTGGCGTACCTGGTGCCGCTGGACGGGCCCTTTCCGCAGCAGGTCTACGATCGGTTGAGGGACGAGGTGCGCCACTACAGCGAGGCGTTGAGCGAGGCGCCCCACGTGGTGCTGCTCACCAAACGAGATCTGCTGCCCGCGGGCGCTGAGCTTCCCGGGCTGATCGCGCCCGAGGCGGCCGGCGTGCTCGCAGTGTCGAGCGCCGCCGGCACCGGCCTGGACGAGGTGAAAGAATTCCTCTGGAAGTTCGTGGAAGCCGCCAAGGCGGTCGCGGGTGATCTCGATCCGGCAGCGGAATCAGTGGTGGATGCCCCTGGCTACTGGGAATTCATGGACGACGAATAAATGGACCGTCAACGCCTCGCCTACCTGGCGCTCACCCAGGTTCCGGGCCTCGGCCCGACGCGACTCAAAGCCCTCCTCGACCACTGCCACACCCCGCTCGGCGCCCATTCGGCGCCGTTCGCGTTTTTACGCGCCATTCCCGAGATGCCACTCGATTGCGTTACCGCCATCAAGGCCACGCCGCTGACCGCCGGTCGCCAGCTGGTCGAGGCATGCGAGCGCATCGGCGCCCGCATCTTGCTGCCCGACGATCCCGAGTTCCCGGCGCCGCTCCGCGTCATCCGCGAGCCTCCGCCGGTGCTGTTCGCCATGGGCAACCTCGCGCTCCTGCAGCGCCCGGCCCTCGCCATCGTGGGCAGCCGAGATCATTCGTCGTATGGCCAAACCGTGGCGCGGGCGACGGCCGCGCTGGCTGCACGGGCGGGGCTGGTCGTGGTAAGCGGCATGGCGCGCGGATTGGACGCCGTCGCCCACGCGAGCGCCCTCGACGCGGACGGCGGCACGATCGGTGTTCTTGGGAATGGGCTGGGGGTCATCTATCCGGCCGCCAACCGGCTGCTGTACGAGCGGGTGCAGCAGCACGGGCTGCTGCTCAGCGAGTTCCCACCCGGCGAGCGTCCCCACGCCGGCAGCTTTCCCCGCCGCAACCGCCTGATCAGCGCCCTCG
>DASSMN010000033.1:0-5228 GCA_035688885.1 Gemmatimonadales bacterium | reverse complement strand
TGAGGGCGTCGCGGGGGGGTGTACTGCCCGGTACTCCGATGCCTGGCCGGGGCTCCTGCGGCGGTCAGCGGAAGCCACGAAGGCCACGAAGGACACGAAGAAAAGCAGCAATGGTGGGGGCCACACCCACACATCACTGCTTCTCTTCGTGCCCTTCGTGTCCTTCGTGTGAACTGGCCGCACGATCTCCGCCCAACGCACGGAGGCGAGCCGAATAGCGGGCCGGCCTAGTCGAGCTCTCCGCCCGCCCGCCGGGGGGCAGGGCCGCCGATCGTCGTGCGCACCACGAGGCGGAAGGCACGCCGGGCGTTCGGCGTGAGGAAGCGCTCCACCGTCAGGCCCGCAGGGTTGCCCTGGTTGATGTTGAAGGTGCCGAAGATGGCGTTCTTGTTCTGGAGCAGGTTGGTGACGATGCCGCTGATCTCCCAGCGGCCGAACTCGACCCCCACGCGGGCATCGGCCACGAAGTAGCCATCGAGCTGGTCGGTGAGATTGGCCTCGTCCCCACGGAGGTACTGCTTGCCGATGTACCGACCATCGGCGCCGATCGAGACGTACTGACCCACCCGCGCGAGCCCGCCAAACTTGATCTGGTGGTCCGGCACGAGGGGGAACCGATCCCCCGCGGTGACGGCGTTCTCGGTGGGGAATGGATTGATCACCGGCTCGCCGTTGACATCTTCGGTCGAGCGGATCGTGAAGATCTGGGCGTTGCTCTGAAAGGTGGCGCTGGTGTACGAGTAGTTGAGGTAGACCGAGTGGCCCTGCGGAAAGGTGTACGCCCCGCTGGCCTCGAGGCCGACCCGCCGGGTCTGGTCCAGGTTCACGAAGAAGCCGTCGATGGTGCTGCCGGCCGGGGCGTTCTCATTCCCGAACGGACTCAGGAAGATGTCATTCTTGACACTGGTGTAATAGACCGATCCGCTCCCCGAAAACCGGTCGCGGGTGTAGCGGACGCCCGCCTCGGCCGTGCTGGCCTTGACCGGTTGGAGCGGCGGGTCGTCGCCGAGGGCAAAGGGAAGCGGACACGGCGCCTCGGGATCGGCGCAGGCATTCTCGATCACTGCCGGCGCCCGGAACGCCTGGCCCCAGGAGGCGAACACCGATGCCCCCGGCGCCACCTCGACGCTGGCGCCGAGTCGCGGATTGAAGCGCTTGTAGGTGGCGGTGGTGTCGCCGGCTGGGTTGAGCACGTTTTGGAAGGGAATGCGCACGTAATCGTATCGCGCTCCCGCCGACAGCGTCACCTTGCCGAGGGTCAGGTCGGCCGCGGCGAAGGGCGCCACGTCCCAGAGCGGGCTCCGTGCCTGCGTCGTGAGGTTCTGCGTGCCGCCGAACTTGGTCGAGTCCGCAAAGATGTCGAGCTTGACCCGGGTCACCTCGCCATCGAGGCCTCCGCGCAGGCTCAGCGCGGTCCGCTCGTTCATGACCGTGGTCCAGCGGTAGTCCGCCGTGTACCCGAAGCTCGTGTTGTAGCTGATGCCGAGCGCGTCCGGGTCGTCTTGCTGATTGACGTTGAATCGTTCGGCGCGGTGGCGGCGGAAGTAGATGGTGCCTGAGGCTCGGCCCAGGCCGAATTGCTTGTACGCCTGGAGCGAGCCCTGAAACGCCCACAGGTTGTCGAAGTCGCCGGTGGTCAGGTTTGAATCGGCATGCTCCGCGAACACCGATTGCGGGAGCGATCCCGCGGGCTCGGCCCGGTCGCGCGAGTAGAAGCCCTGGAACCGGATACCGCTGGTGGCTCCCAGCTTGCCAAGGTTGACGAACGCCTGATAGCCCTCCTCGCCGGTATCCTGCCGCCAGCCGTCCTCGCGGTTGTAGTTGCCGCCGACGTACCAGTCCATCCCGTTGTGCGCCATGCCCGAGACGTGCGCCTCGCCGCGCGCCGCGCCGAAGCTGCCGCCCGAGAGCTCGACCGTACCCGACGTCGGCCCGGTCCCTCGCGCGGTGACGAGATTGATCGCGCCTCCCAACGCATTGCGGCCGAGCAGCGATCCGTTGCCCGACAGAATCTCGATGCGCTGGATGTGGTCCATCGGCAGCAGGTCGAAATTGACCTGCGACGCCTCCGGCTCATTCATCCGTACGCCATCGAGAAACACGGCCAGACCCTGCGGCAGGCCCACGACCGGTGACGAGTAGAAGCCTCGGCTGGCGAGGTTGAGCTTGTACGGGCTCCCCAGGTCGTCGTAGGTCGAGAAGCCGGCCACGCTCTTGAGCGCGTCCGACAGGATCCTCGGCTCGTAGGCATCTACCTGGGCCTCGTCCAGGGTCGTCACCCGCGCCGGCACCCCCGATCCGATCGTGGGCCCGGCCGCCGGCGCGATGCTGCCCACCACCTCGATCGGTGGCAGCTCGTGGGCGCTCGTGTCGGCCTTGGCCGTGTCGGGCTGCTGCGCAGACAGCAGCCGCGTCGTGAAGAGCAACCCCGTCGACACGAGCGCACTCGTCAATCTCATCAACATCTCCCCTGGGGGTGAGCCAGAACTGCCCGGCGAGCTGGAAAGGGTGGGTAGGCACCGACGCGGCTCGCCTGCTCTCCGGCTGGCCACGAGCTTGTGTGCGTGGGGTTCAGCGCAACGGGAAGACCTCCTCAGGGCGGCGGCCGCGCCGATCGGGCCGCCGTTCGTAGATCGCCGCCATGACCACCCGATCCGGCGGCACGCCCAGCACCAGCAGGGCATCGTCACTGGGGCCGCCGCCGTCGAAGTCCAGACAGCAGTGCTCGGTGGTGACCAGGGCCGCGCTCGAACCCTCGCGCATGGATGGCTGGTCGCCGCGGTCCAGCCGGATCACGTCTCCGGCCGAAAAGGCCCCGGAGTGATCGTGATCCTCGTACAGCCGAAGCCGGTGGACCTTGGCGTTCCGATCGGCCACCAGGGTGACGCCGTCGTCGGCCGCTCCGCCCCCATCCAGGTCGAAGCAGCAGCGATCGATCAGCACCGGCCGGTGGGTGAACAGGAAGCCGCCGGCGATCGCCACGGCCATGATCGACGCCGAGAGCCCCAAGGCCGCGCGCAGGAACCGGCGACGACGCGCCCCAGGGTCAGACCGTTCGCCGCGGCGCACGCGGCCTTCGATCTCCGGGCCCAGCGAGGACCGGGGCTCGAACCGCACCCGCCGGAGCGCACGATCGAGGTCCGCCAGCTCGGGCGGGACGTCCGACGGCTCGCTCATCGAGGCAGCGCCTTCCTCAATCGGCCCAGCACCCGCCACAGGCGGGTCCGCACGTTGCCCTCGCTGATGCCCAGCAACTCGGCCATCTCGCTGGTGGCGAGACCGCTCCCGTAGCGGAGGCCGATCATCTCCCGGTCGGCCGGATCGAGGGTGGCCACCGCGTCGAGGAGCCGCCCCACTTCCTCCTCGCGGAGCAGCCGCTCCTCGGGCGACGGAGCCTCATGCACCAGGTCGTGCATCGTGCCGATCGAGACGTACTGGCGTAGTCGGGCCCGCCGGCGCCAGTCGGTCAGAACGTTCCGCGCGGTGGTCAGGATCCATGCCTTGGCCGAGCCCCGGCCTGGATCGAACCGCTCGGCGGCCCGCACCACCTTGAGAAAGGTCTCGGCGGTCAGGTCCTCGGCGACATCGGCCAGCGGGACATGGAAGCGGAAGTAGTTGTAGACGGCCGTGCCGTGCGCCTCGAACCATTCCCGACACAGCAGCTGCGCCTCGTTGAGCGGGGCGAGATCTGGCCGGGCGTCGGCGGCGGGAGGCTGAGACGTGGAGCTCACGCCAGATAGATACGCGGGAAACCGGGATCCGTCACGTGACCGGCGATCGCGGGGCACGGCGGGGGGCTTCAGCAGCGCGGAGGAGGCAGGCGCCCGCCCCACCCGCATGCTCGGGAGCTAGAAGGCGGCCAGTCCGGTGATCGACTGACCCACGATGAGCGAGTGCATGTCGTGGGTGCCCTCGTAGGTGTACACCGACTCGAGGTTGGCCATGTGCCGCATCGAGTGATACTCCGCCAGGATGCCGTTGGCGCCGAGCAGCCGCCGTGCCTCCCGGGCGATGTCGCAGGCCATGTTCACGTTGTTGCGCTTGCAGAGCGAGACCTGATCGGGTGTCATGCTGCCGGCATCCTTGAGCCGGCCCAGCTGCAGGGTCAGGAACTGCGCCTTGGTGATCTCGGTGAGCATGTCCACCAGCCGCACCTGCTGGATCTGGGTGCCGGCGATCGGCTTGGTGAACATCACCCGCTGCCCCGCGTAGCGGAGCGCCTCGTCATAGCACGCCATGGCCGCCCCGATGGCGCCCCAGGCGATGCCGTAGCGCGCCTGGGTCAGGCACATGAGCGGGCTCTTGAGGCCGCCGGACTTGGGGAGAATCGCGTCCTTCGGCAGGTGGACGTCCTGCAGGTGAATCTCGCTGGTGTCGCTCGCGCGAAGCGACAGCTTCCCCTTTTGATCCTTGGCCGCGTAGCCCTTGGTGTCGGTGGGGACGATGAAGCCGCGGATGGACTTGGCGTCGTCGATGCCGCCGGTCTTGGCCCAGATGATGGACACCGTGGCCTGGGAGCCGTTGGTGATCCACATCTTGACCCCGTTCAGCACCCAGCCGTCCTTGGTCTCGCGAGCGGTGGTGATCATCCCGCCCGGGTTGGAGCCGAAGTCGGGCTCGGTCAGTCCGAAGCAGCCGATCTCCTGCCCGGTCGCCAACAGCGGCAGCCAGTGCCGCTTCTGCTCGTCCGAGCCGAAGGCATAGATCGGGTACATCACCAGGGCGCCCTGCACCGACGCGAACGAGCGGATGCCGGAATCGCCCCGCTCGAGCTCCTGCATGATGAGCCCGTACGCCACGTTGTTGAGCCCCGCGCAGCCGAACTCCTCGGGCAGGTTGGCGCCGAACAGCCCCAGCTCGGCCATGCCCGGGATGAGCTGCTTGGGAAACCGCCCCTCGATGTACGCCTCGCCGATGACGGGAATCAGGTTCTCGTCCACCCAGGTCCGGACGGTGTCGCGGACGGCGCGCTCCTCCTCCGACAGCAGGCTGTCGAAGTGCAGAAAATCCACTCCGGTAAACTGGGATGCGGCGGCTGCCGTGGCCATGTGATCGCCTCGTGCGCGGGTCTTGGAATCGCCGGTAAGATAGCCGAGGCGTAGCCCCGGCGCAGGCTCACGCGAGGACGGCTTGGCGGCCTTCGGCGGCGCGCGCCCGGTCGATCACGGCGAGGTACGCGGCCGCGGTGCGCTGGGCATGCTCGACGGGCGTGCTGCCCGCGGCCATCC
>DASSMN010000542.1:0-2550 GCA_035688885.1 Gemmatimonadales bacterium | reverse complement strand
CTCGACCGAGCTGACCATCCCCTTGAAGTGGCGGGCCACCCGCGCCACCGTCGCCTCGCGCACCAGCAGATCGTAGTAGGCCGGCTCCAGTGCGATGAGGCCGACGTTGGCGGTGTTGCCCTTGTCGCCCGAGCGGGCGTGCGCCAAATACCGGAGCTGAAGCGGCCGCGTGGCCGGACGGGCGCGTCTGGCGGGGGGTGCCACGTCAGGCCTCCAGGATCTCGACCCGCACGAACGGCTCGATCTCGCGCCGGTCGATCAGCGCGGGCCAGTACGCCACGATCTCCTCCACCGCGGGCCGCCCGCCGGCGAAGCCGGTGACGCTGGGTGGCCCGGTGAGCACCAGCGGCGCGATCTCGCGGGTGAACCGCTCGACGGGGGCCCGCTCCCGCGCCCGCACGCCCACCCGGAGCTGGACCTCGGGAAGATCGGCGCGGGGCGGCCCGCTCAGGCGGCCGTGGGTCGCGTCGGCACCGACGTACTCGGTGAGGATCTGGTCGTATCGCAGGCCCAGGTCGGTCAGCCGCTGGCGCAGGACGCGGTCGGCGGCCTTGGCCTTGTCGTAGGCGTCAGGCCAGGCGTAGACCAGCGTTCCCACCGCCTTGTAGCCCCAGAAGTAGGCGATGGACACCTTGAGCATCGGCGTGCGCGGGGCGCCCCGGATGCCGCTCACGCGGACCCGGTCGCGTCCGGCCGGGCGCAGCTGGATGGTGGTGAAGTCGGCCACGCCATCGGGCGTGATGTAGCTTCGCGGATCGCCCATCTCGTACACCAGCTGCTCGCTGACCGAGGCGACCGACACCACGCCGCCGGTCTTGTCGTGCTTGGTGACGACGAAGCTTCCATCGGGCGATGCCTCCACGATGGGAAACCCGGGATCCGCCAGGCCCTTCACGCTGCGCCAGTTCTTGAGCAGGTTCCCGCCCGACGCCTGCGCCCCGCACTCGATGATGTGCCCAGCCACGGTGCCGGCCGCCACCTTGTCCCAATCGTCGGGTGACCAGCCGAACTCGTGAACGATGGGGCCGAGCGTGAGGCCGGTGTCCGTCACCCGTCCGGTGATGACGACGTCGGCGCCGCCGCGAAGGGCCTCGACGATCGGCGCCATGCCCAGGTACGCGTTGGCCGACAGCACCTGGTCGCGGATGTCCGAGAGGGGGCGCCCCGTCTCCATGTCCGCGAGCGCATGGCCCCGAGCGATGAGATCGTCAAGCCGGCCGAGGATGTCGTCGCCCGAGACCAGCGCCACCTTTACTCGGCGCGGCAGGGCCAGCTTCCGGGCCACCGCGAGCACGGCCTCCGCGCAGCCCCGCGGGTTCACCCCGCCCGCATTGGAGGTGACCCGGATGCCCTTGGCCACGATATCGGGAAGAATCCGCTCCATCAGCGGAACGAAGTCGCGGGCGTAGCCCGCGGTGGGGTCGCGCGACTTCTGCTTCTGCATGATGGACATGGTCACTTCGGCCAGGTAGTCCATCATCAGGTAGTCGATCGGGCCGCCGCGCACCTGCCGTACCGGCGCCTCGAGCCAGTCGCCCCAGAACCCCTGCCCGGCCGCGATCCGGACCGTGCCGCGCGAGGCCGCGCTCATGGGACGAGCGCCGTGCCGGCGGGCGCCAGCTCCACTTCGCGGGTCCAGCTCCGCCCATCGGCGCGGGCGACCAGCAGTCCCAGCGGAACGAAACCCTCGCCGAGCGGCCAGGGCGGCGGAGGAAGCTTGAACGACGCCCTGGCGGTGGTGTGTGGCGCAATGGTCCCAGCGCTGCTGTCCGAGCGCGCCAGCACGATGGAGGTGTCGGCGTAGACCCGAATCGACGCGTGCAGGTTCCATCGCAGGTCGCCGTGGGGATCGGCGAAGCCGGGGAACAGGCCCAGCGTGACGGGCATGTCGCCGTGCCCCGTGGGCAGCTCGACCTGGAGCCGGCCGAAGGCGTAGTTGAGCGGCTGCTTGCCGAGCTGGCGCCCCACCGAGTCGAACAGAGCCACGCCGAAGTCGGTGAACCGACCCCATTGGGCGCGGTCCATCGTGAGATCCACCACGACGCCGCGCGACCAGGCCGGCAGGATGAACGGGATGCGCCGCACCGCCGAGCCCTCGGCGCTCACCTGCTCATCCCGGGCCGCGCCGCCCAGGTGCATGCCGAATTCCGCCTGCACGGGAGCGGCGGTGACGTTGGTGATGTCGGCGCGCACCGTCTCGCCCTGCCGCACGGCCCGAAGCACCAACGGCGACTGACTGAGTGATACCGAAGCGGTGACGCCCTGCGTCGGCGGGGCCACCACGACCGCCTCGTACCCACCGGTCACGACGTCGCGAGAATCGGCTTCGTACTCGGCGGATTGCGGGCCGAACCCGGCGGTGCGCGCGCCGTCGTCCCGGAACGGCATGCCGTCGGGCTCGTGGAGGAACGCCAATGCCCGCTCAGCCCGGCCGTTGGTCTCGACGGTCAGCGCAAACGGGCGTGCGCTGTCGGCCTGGAAGAAGGTCCGCAGGGTCCCACCGGCGGGCACCGACACCTTGTCGCGCAGGGTCCGGGTGCCGTCCGCGAG
>DASSMN010000041.1:0-5604 GCA_035688885.1 Gemmatimonadales bacterium | reverse complement strand
GGGACCAGATCCGGACCCTGCGCGCGGAAGGACTGCGGATCGTCGTGGCGTGCAGCCTGGCCGCGGTGGTCGCGCTGGTGCTGCCACTGACGACGGTGTCCGGCGCGTTCGGGTACTACACCCTGCTGGGCTTCTGGCTGTGCACCCTGGCGGCCGTCCCGCTGACGCGCCTGGGGCTGTACGTGGTGGCGAATCGGACCAACCTGGAAGACATCCGCGAGGTGATCATCGTGGGCCGGGGTCCCCGCGCGGTGCGACTCTGGCAGCAGCTCCAGGCCTCGCCCGACATCGGCTATCGGGTGCTCGGGTTCGTGGATGCACCCAACGGGATCGCATGTCCGTCCGAGGTGACCGAGCTGACGCTCGGCACGCTGGATGAGTTCGAGGCCCTGCTCATGCACCGGTCAGTGGACGAGGTCCTGATCGCCTTGCCGGTCAAGTCGCGCTACGAGGAAATCCAGCATGTGATTCAGACCTGCGAGTCCGTGGGCGTGCGGGCCCGGTACCTCTCCGACGTGTTCCAGACCGCACGGCCGGATCGCCGCGCCGACCGACCCGAGGATGGACTGGCGATCGCTCGGACCGTAGCACCCGAGGACTACCGGAAGGTGGTCAAACGAACCATCGACGTGCTGGGAGCTGCGGCGGGACTGGTGGTCCTGGCTCCCCTCCTCATCGCCACCGCGCTCGCGGTTCGCCTGAGCAGCGACGGGCCGATCCTCTTCACCCAGGATCGGTACGGGTTCAGCCGCCGGCGCTTCCGGATGTACAAGTTCCGCACCATGATCGACGGCGCCGAGGAGCAGCAGGCCGAGCTGGAGGAGCAGAACGAGGCGAGCGGACCGGTGTTCAAGATCCGGAGCGATCCGCGCGTCACCAGCGTCGGACACCTGCTCCGGAAGTACTCTCTGGACGAGCTGCCGCAGCTGCTGAACGTCCTGCGGGGTGAGATGTCGCTGGTCGGCCCGCGGCCGCTGCCCATACGCGATGTCCACCGGTTCACGGAAGGCGCCCTGATGCGCCGGTTCAGTGTTCGGCCCGGGCTCACCTGTCTGTGGCAGATCAGCGGCCGCAGCAACGTGGAATTCGATCGGTGGATCGCGCTGGATCTCCAGTACATCGATCAGTGGTCCCTGCTGCTCGACTGCAAGATTCTGCTGCGAACGGTACCAGTGGTCCTCAAGGGTACGGGCGCCACCTGACGCGTCCGAGTTCATGTCTCTTCATGGAGGCGGTATGCAGAGCGGGCGTGTCCTGGTCACCGGCGCCGGGGGCTTCATCGGCCACCATCTGACCAACTTCCTGAAGGCGCGGGGCTTCTGGGTCCGGGGGGTGGATCTCAAGGAGCCCGAGTTCGAGACCAGCCGGGCCGATGAGTTTCTGCTGCTCGATCTGCGCCGCTGGGAGCAGGCTCTCGAGGCCACGCGGGGAATGACCGAGGTCTACAACCTGGCCGCCAACATGGGCGGGATCGGGTTCATCGAGCACAACAAGGCGGTGATCATGCACGACAACGTGCTGATCAACATCCACATGCTCGAGGCGGCGCGGGAGCACGGCATCCAACGCTATCTCTATACGTCGTCGGCGTGCGTCTATCCCGGCTACCGGCAGAACAGTGTGGATGTGACGCCGCTTCGTGAAGAGGATGCGTACCCTGCGGATCCCGAAGACGGGTACGGCTGGGAAAAGCTGTTTTCGGAGCGCCAGTGCCGCCACTACCTGGAAGATCACGGGCTGGACACGCGGGTGGTCCGCTTTCACAACATCTTCGGGCCGCTGGGAACGTACGAAGGTGGACGGGAGAAGTCCCCGGCCGCGATCTGCCGGAAGATCGCGCTGGCGGCGGATGGAGACGAGATCGAAGTGTGGGGCGACGGGGAGCAGACGCGGTCCTACTGCTACATCGACGACTGCGTCGAGGGCATCTGGCGACTGATGCGCTCGGACCATCGCGAGCCGCTCAACCTCGGGCAGGACCGACTGATCTCGATCAACCAGCTGGTGGACATGGTAGCCGCCGTCGCGGGAAAGCGGGTTCGGAAGCGGCACAACCTCTCCGCGCCGCAAGGGGTTCGGGGGCGGAACAGCGACAATACTCGGCTGCGCCAGGTGCTCGGGTGGGAGCCGCAGGTCGCCCTGGAGGACGGATTGCGACGCACCTACGAGTGGATCGAAAGCCGCGTGACGGCGAGCGCGCCCGACCTGGTCCGTGCTCTCGCCTAGCGCGGCTGTCGCGTCGGAATCGGCCGGCTTCTCCGAGCCCCCCCGCGTGGACGTCCTGGGCGTGGGCGTGAGCGCGGTCGACATGGGGCAGGCCCTGACGGCCATTCAAGAATGGATCGCGCGCGGCGGCCGGCACTACGTCTGCGTCACCGGCGTGCACGGGGTCATGGAGAGCCAGCGCGATCCCGAACTGCGCCGTATCCACAATGCCGCGGGATTGGTCACCCCGGACGGCATGCCTCTGGTCTGGCTGGCCCGGCGCGCAGGCTTCCGTCATGTGGATCGGGTCTACGGGCCGGACCTGATGCTCGCGTGTTGCCAGCGCTCGGTGGAACGAGGATACCGGCACTTCTTCTACGGTGGTGGTCCAGGGGTGCCCGAACGGCTCGCGCATCGGCTAATCGAGCGGTACCCCGGCCTCCAGGTCGTCGGAACCTTTTCTCCACCGTTCCGATCGGCGGGCGCGCCGGAAAGCGAAGAGGTGATCCAACAGATCAACGCGGCCGGGGCGGACATCGTGTGGGTGGGGCTGAGCACGCCCAAGCAGGAGCGGTGGATGGATGCGCACCGCGGCCGCCTGCAGGCGCCGGTGCTCATCGGTGTCGGCGCGGCGTTCGACTTTCATGCCGGGGTCAAGCGCCAGGCCCCCAGGTGGATGCAGCGCTCCGGCCTCGAGTGGCTGTTTCGCCTGGGGCAGGAGCCGCGCCGGCTGTGGCGGCGATACAGCTACAACAACGTCCGATTCATCGCGGGTGTGCTCCGTCAAGGCGGCCGTCGGACGAGGTTGTCGTAGACGCCGTGACGCCCGGCGCCGCTTAGGCGCGACTGCCCTTTACCGCAGACGTCGCTTCGGCTGCAGGTAGCGCAGCGCCGCATACCGGAAGAACTTCACCAGCTCGACCGTGTACAGACTCAGCCTGTGCGATGGCGTGCGGCTGAACTCGGCATACGAGACTGGCGCAGTGCCCGCCCGTACCGCCCCCGCTCGATACGACGCATACCTCGAATACGCGGCGGTGTCCATCCACTTGCGCAACGGCACCGCCCGGGGCTCGTGACGGTACAGATAGAGCGCGTCCGGCAGAGTCCGGAACACGCATTCCTGATGGATGCGCAGGAAGAACTCCAGATCCTCGGCTCGCCGGCAATCCGCTGCATACCCACCGTGGCGCCGAAAGCACTCCGCGCGGATGAGCGCGGCGCCATGGGATACCGCCATCCTGCCGCCGGCGAACCGCCGGCGAATGTCCTCCGGCTCCTCGGGGTAGAGAAAGCCATCTCGAGGCGGCGCGTCGCCCCAGAAGTACTTCATTTGACAGGTGACCACATCGACCTCCGGATGGCTGTCGAGGTACGCCACCTCTACGGCGAACCGATCCGGAAGTGAGATGTCATCGCTGTCCGCGAGTGCGATGTACCGACCGCGCGCGAGCGCCAGCGCTGCGTTGCGAGCCGCGGCCCGGCCCATGTTGCGCGGCAGGGCATGGACGGTGATCCGCGGATCCTGGTAGCGACGGAGGACGGCGGCGGTGTCATCGGTCGAGCCGTCGTCGACGATAATCAGCTCCCAGTCGCGGAAGGTTTGCGCCAATATGCTGTCCACGGCGGCCGCGATGAACTCGCCACTGTTGTACGTCGGCATGATCGCCGACACTACGACCGGCATGACATCAACTCCCCGATGGCGGACTCCAGCATCGAGCGGCGCAATGCCTGGTACGGCGAGGTCGCCAGCGTGGGAAGGTCGGGCAGGGTGCGATGGTCCTCGAACCACTGCAGGTTCGCCTCCAGGAGATAGGCCACCAGCAACGCGGCGACTTGCGCCGGCGCCAGCCCCATGGCGGCGGACAACGGCAGCTCCAGGGTCGTGCGAAGCGTGCGGGTGACGTTCGTCGGGGCGTCCAGCTGACGCAACACCATGTTGGCCTGGACTTGAAAGTGGAAGCAGTCATAGAGGGGAAACTGCGCCGGCTGGGCCTGCTCCCAATCGAATACCGCCAGGCGGCCGCTCACCGGCTCGAGCCGCAAGTTCCACACCGTGAAGTCTCCATGAGCCAGTGAGGCGGGCAGCTGGAGCACCGATGGCAGACCGCGCACCGCCGCTATGCCTCGGGCGAACAGGTCGCGCCAGGCGTCGAGACCCGCCGGGAGGTTCTCGACCCGCCGGGTGAGCCGGGTCATGACACTTCCGGCGCTCTCGGTCGCGGTCTGCCGACCGAGCTCGGCCAGCAAGTCCTGGTGCACTCGGCTGAGGACGGGCTCGGAGGGAATTGAACCCGGGGCCAGCGGTGCCGAGATCGACAGGTAGCCGCCGTTGCTGGGCCCGTGGTGCAGCAGCCGGGGTACCGCACCCGCGGTCAGGTGGAGCGCGGCTACGTGAGCGGTCATCCGTGCCTCGTGCGCGATGGCCTCGATGCCGCCGGGACGGGTGGCAAACTTGAGGTACGCCAGAGCCTCACCGGCAGGGCTCGCGGCCTGCATCGAAATGCGATGTTTGACGAACAACAGCTCGCGCCCTTCAGGGGTGGCCAGCCAAGGCCCCAGCCGACGGCGGGAGCCCGGCCACCGAGGCGCCAGGGACAGCCGATAGTTGCCGGTGCCGAGCGTCCGGACCAGGATTTCGTCTATCGGGGGACGCGAGCGATGGGCGATCAGGAGCGCACGCCCCAACGGCGCCGATCCGAGCGCGCGTGTGAAGGCGCGTGCCGCCGCCTTGGCGAGGCGCCCGCGTCCCGATTGCGGGTTGTACAGGTCCCAGCCTCGCGCGGCGGCGCGACGCGCGTCGCCAGGGAGCAACCAGCGGGGGTTGCGCAGGCTGGGAATCACGGAGAGCTGGCGGAGATGCGCAAAGCCCTGCTGCCGTAGCCAGCCCGGCGAGATTCGGCTGGGCTCGAAGAGCGCCAGCGCGCGATAGGGTTCGGTCGCCGGCAAGGCGGACCGCGTGAGTCGCCAACCCACCAGCACCTTCCCCTCGGGCGCTGCCCGGTCGCCCAGGCCGGCGGCCACGTCAGGCGGGACGCCTCGGAGGTCGAGGCGGGCGTCCGACGGCAGCAGGCTCAGCCACGGCGTGGTCCAATCGTCGGGCGGCGAGGGACTCATACGGTCTCGGTCCCGGGGTGCGGCCGCGATCCCACCGGCCCACTTGGTTCACCCGGCGCACCGACCGGAGTGCGCGGCGAGCCGCTCTGGAGCGCGATCCGGTAGATCTGGAGCAGCCGCCCGTAGTTCGACTCGGCCGTGTACTTGGCCTCGTATTCCTGGCGGGCGGCCACTCCCAGGGAGCGGAGGGCCTCGGGGTTTCGTTCCGCCCAGGCCAGGCGATCCTCGAGCGCGTGATCGTCGCCGGGAGAAAAGAGCAGCCCGGTGTGGCGGTCCCGC
>DASSMN010000618.1:0-3148 GCA_035688885.1 Gemmatimonadales bacterium | reverse complement strand
GAATGCGTCCCGGTCCTCGCCACCGATCCGCTCTACATCCTCTACACGTCGGGCACCACCGGAAACCCGAAGGGCATCGTCCGCGACAACGGCGGACACCTGGTCGCCCTGACCTGGAGCATGCGGAACGTCTACGGGGTCGAGCCGGGGGAAGTGTACTGGGCGGCCTCCGACGTGGGCTGGGTGGTGGGGCACTCGTACATCGTGTATGCCCCCCTGTTTCACGGGAACACGACCATCTTGTACGAGGGCAAGCCGGTCGGCACCCCCGACGCGGGGGCGTTCTGGCGGGTCATCGCGCAGCACGGGGTCCGGGCCTTCTTCACTGCGCCGACCGCATTCCGCGCGATCAAGCGGGACGATCCCGAGGGCGAGCACATCCGCCGCTACGATCTGTCGAAGTTCCGCACCCTGTTCCTGGCCGGCGAGCGCTGCGACCCGCCCACCCTTCAATGGGCCGAGCGCCAGCTCGGCGTCCCGGTGATCGACCACTGGTGGCAGACCGAGACCGGCTGGCCGGTCGGCTGCAACTGCACCGGCCTCGGGCTGGTGCAGGTGAAGCCCGGGTCCTGCTCGCTGCCGGTGCCGGGCTGGGACGTGCGCCTGCTCGACGACCAGGGCCGCGAAGCGGGGGCGCGAGAGCAGGGCAACGTCGTGGTCAAGCTTCCGCTTCCGCCCGGCGCCACCCCGACCTTGTGGCGCAACGATGAAGGGTTCCGGAAGACCTACCTCGACACCTACCCCGGCTACTATCTCACCGCCGACGCCGGGTACAAGGACGAGGACGGCTATCTGTGGATCATGGGCCGCACCGACGACGTGATCAACGTCGCCGGGCACCGGCTCAGCACCGGCCGGATGGAGGAGGTGCTGGCCGCGCATCCCGACGTCGCCGAGTGCGCGGTGGTCGGTGTCGCCGACCAGCTCAAGGGCGAGGTGCCGCTCGGTCTGGTGGTGCTCAAGGCCGGCGTGCGGCGAGATCCCGCCGAGCTGGTCGCGGAGCTGGTGGAGCTGGTGCGGCAGAAGGTCGGCCCCGTGGCGAGCTTCAAGACCGCGGCGGTGGTGAGACGACTGCCCAAGACGCGGTCCGGGAAGATCGTGCGCGGGACGGTGAAGAAGATGGCCGACGGCGAGCCGTGGACGGTGCCGTCGACGATCGACGATCCCGGAGCCTTGGACGAGATTCGGGGCAGCCTGGCGAAGATCGGATATCCGGCGGATGGGAGCCGTCCGTGAAACCGGCGCGGGGATGACGAACCTGGGGCAAACTCCAGGCGACCTCACCCGCCGAGCAATCGCACTACCTCCTGACACACCGACGGCGCCTCCAGCTCCGGCGCCCCGAGCCGCGCCATCGCCCGCCGGTCTTTCCCGTAGGGGTCGTTCCGGAACTGCACCTTCCCCTCCCGCACGAACGCGGTGAGATACAGCAGATAGACCGGCAGCGGGCGCTCCAGCGACACCATCCGGTTGCCGTGCGCCGAGTCGTCCAGCGCCTGCTCGATCCGCTCGGGCTTCCAGCCGTCCTGTTTGTTCAGCACGAACCCCGCGAGCTGCACCGGGTTCTCCACCCGCACGCAGCCATGGCTCAGCGTCCGGCGCTCCCGCTCGAACAGCTTCCGACTCGGCGTGTCGTGCAGGTAGATGTTGAATCGGTTCGGAAACATGAACTTGATCCGGCCCAGGGCGTTGTTGGGCCCCGGCTTCTGCCGGATCCGGTAGCCGGGCCTGGTGGTGTCCACGTCGCCCCAATCGATCTCCGACGGGTCCTTCACCACCTTCCCGGTTGAGTCCACCACCTCGAGGTTCTGCGCCGCCAGATCATAGTGGTCATCGTCCTTGAGCCGGGGCAGGATCTCGCGCACCAGAATGCTCGGCGGCACGTTCCACTCCGGCCGGAACACGAGGTAGGTCATCGAGTCGGCGAACACCGGCGTGGCGTTCTGGTACTGGTCGCCCACGATCACCCGCTGCTCGAACTCGAGCTTGCCGTCGTCGTAGGCGTACAGGCGATAGTCGGGGATGTTGACCAGCACGTAGCGCCTGGTGAACTCGGCCGGCAGCCAGCGATAGCGGTCGAGGTTGACCTCCATCTGCCGGATCCGCGCCTCCACCGGGACGTTCATCGCGCCGATGGTCGCCTGGTCGGCCACGCTGTCGGCCGGCAGGCCGTGGCGCACCCGGAAGCGCGCCACCGCCCCGGCCACGCCGCGGTCGAACGCGCCGTCGGCCTTGTCGGAGGAGAAATCGCCCGTGCCGTGGAGCCGCCGGCGGAGAGCAGCCACCCGTGGGCCGCGGTCGCCCTGCTTCAGCGCCCGGCCGGGCGGCACCGTGCCCCAGCCGCCGTGCTTCAGGATCTCCCGGTAGTCCTGGAGCGCGTCCGCCAGCTCGGCGTACTCCTTCGCCTTGGGCCGCAGCTTCTCGAGCACGTCGGGCGAATCGTCGTCCCGGAGCGCCGCGCGGAGCGTGCTGTCCACGCTCGAGCGGCGGGTGGTGAGATACCAGCCGTCGTCCACCGCGCGGGGATCGAGCCGCCCCGACAGGAGGTCGGTCGCAAACCCCAGCATCATGGTGGTCAGCCGGAGATCGAGGGCGGCGAGCTTGGCGGGGTCGGGGCGCGGGGTGGCCTTGAGGTCGACCAGCGCCTGCTTGAGCCCGGCGAGATCGTAGTCGGCCGGACTGAGCCCCTCATCGGCGCTCCGGCAGATCCGCCGCACCAGCTCTTTCGCCCGCCCCTGGGGGCTGGACCCGCGGACCCAGAACGCCCGGTGCCGGTGATCCCGATACACCTGCTGCACCAGACTCCACCGCACGCCGCGCACGAACGCCGGCGGCTGCCGCTCGGCGACCCGCGCCTGGATCTCACGCTCCACGTCCCGGTCCAAGCCTCGATGACATCCCGCGCCTGCCAACGCCAGCAGGCACACGGCGGCGGTTCGGTATCCCCGGTGCACGAAGGCCTCTGCTGTGAACGGTCCAGGGAACTATGGCAGCCGGACGGTGGAGCGGCGGTGGGCAGGCTCACAACCGGCGTCGAGAAGCTCGGACTGCCGGAAGCACTCCGCCGCAACGGAACGGGGGGATCCCACGCGGATGCCCCCGTCGAAGTGCGAAGCCTACCACCCACCGTCCGCTCAGCAGCCCCCCG
>DASSMN010000471.1:0-8101 GCA_035688885.1 Gemmatimonadales bacterium | reverse complement strand
CGGGGTGAAGAAATCGGTGGTCGCCACCAGCGCGCGGTCGTCGCTCAGGCGGAAGATGGCGGCGTCATCCCGGGTGGCCGCATCGACCAGAACGCGGGGGTCCACCACCGTCGGGAGATGGCGCAGCACCTGGGTCAGGTCCACCGATCCCAACTTGCAGGCGCAGCCGGCCCCGTGCGACAAGGCCGTCAGTCGGAGCCGCGGCTTGGCCGTCGAAGGTGAGGAAGCGGAGGTGGAGGTGGGGGCGGTGCTGCTGTCCGTCATGGGGCGGCCATCGGTGGTCGAAGGGGCTGAGCGGTTCCGAAACCGCGCTGTCGGACCGGAAGTTACACCTGCCCTCGGCGGGAGGACACCGGCGGCCGGCCCAGCCGGTCGGTGGGGCTTCCCGCCGCCGCGTCAAACTGCCGCCCTGCCTGCGACTTACTGTGCGAAACGATTGAGCAGCGCCGGAAAGAGCGCCTACCTCAGTATGGGTCAGGGCGCGCCGGCCCAGCGAAGGGCGCGGACACCGATCAGCGCTCGCTCCTGCTGCGCGGTCGCTCCGAAGCTCCCGTCGGCGCGCTGCCGCTCTTCGAGCGCCGGCGCGGCACGCCGGACCGCCGCGTGCGCGGTCGGTGTGCCGGCTGCCACCAGGGCGTCCAGCACCAGGAACAGGTCGGCGTTGTCCCAATGACCCTCGGTGTGCTGCTGCGCCGCCACGAGCTGGACCAGCCGCTCGACGGCCGGTCGGTAGGCCTGGCCGCCCAGGGCCAAGGCATGGAGGCCGGTGATGATCACGTCGGGGGCGAACGGCCCGCTCCAGTCGGTCCATCCGTCGGCCAGCAATCGCAGGCTGTTCAGGTGGGCGATGACCGCCGGCCGGTCCTGGAGGCCCGCCCGCAGCACGGCCCGAAGCGCCAGGCAGCTGATGGCCAGTCGCGCGGCCGGCTCCGCGCGAAAGACCTTGCCGCTGGGCAGCGTGATCGGCGCCACCCGCTCCGCCGCGGGCGCCGGCGAAAAGAAGCCGCGGAGGTAGTGCTCGCAGATCCGCTGGGCGTGCCGGGTCTTGTCGCAGCCTTCGCCGTAGGCCCCCGGCGCGTCCTGACGCTGGAGCACCCAGCCCAAGGCCCGGATCAGCCCGGAGTCGCCTGCGCCGCGACCCAGGTCCAGCAGCTCATGCACCCGCCAGATCGTCGGCAGGGCCGCCCCGCCGACGGTGCCGTCAGGACGAAGCTCGGCGGACAGGTCCTGCGCGATCCGGCTGGCCAGCGCGGGATCATAGGGAGCGGCCAGCCCGAGCTCGGCGCGCGCCAGGATGGCCTGTCGGCTCCGGATCGCGCTGAAGTAAAGCCCCAGCCGCTCGAGGGCAGTCGGACTCATCCCGGAAGCACCCATGCCAGCAGGCCACCGGCGCCGATCACGCGGAGGATCCGGATGGCCCCTCGCCGGCTCACCGGCGGCCATTCGCGCAGGGCGCCCACCAGCAGGAACACGAGCCACCAGGCGCCGGCGCCCAGGCTCGCGAACCACAGCGCGCCGAACAGCGTGGTGACCAGGGCCTCGCCGGCAATGCCCAGCCCTTCACGCCCAGCTATCTGTCGGACGCCGCCGGCGCGACGCTGGATCCAATCCCAGGCGAGCAGCCACGCGGTCACCGCCAGCCACGCCACGCCGATCCGGCCCAGGGACACCGTTACCACGCCTTCCGGATCGAGTCGGCGGAGAGCAGCAGGCCGCGCACCATGACCCGGTCGATGGCCAGCGTGTTGTGGATGTCGGCCAGAGGGTCGCGGGTGAGAACGAGCAGGTCGGCCGCCTTCCCCGGCGCGATCAGCCCCAGCGAATCCACGCCCAGCACCAGGGCGCCGGTGCGGGTCGCCGCCTGCAGGGCATCGCGCGGCGAGAAGCCGGCGGCCACCAGCAGCTGCAGCTCGCGATGCTCGCTGTAGCCGGGGATCAACAGCTGGTTGGAGGCGTCCGTGCCGGTCGCGATGCGCCCGCCCGCGGCGGCGAACAGGCGTAGAAACTCGTCCTGCCTGGGCCGCGCCGCGCGGAACGCGGGATAGTCCTCGGCTGTCCACCCGGCCCGGCGAACCATGTCGGGCACGTTCCAGCGCCGCTGCTGCAACTCGGGCACGGCCCGAAGCATCGTGTCCTGCAGCACCGCCGGATCGTCGAGGTGGCTGAAGGTCTCGTGCAGCACCAGCGTGGGGACCAGGATCGTGTTCTGCTCGGCGAGCGTCCGCGCCACCCGCTCGAGCGCCGCCGAATCGAGGCCGGCCCAGCTCCGCTCGAAAGCGGTCCAGCCCGCGAAGAACCCGCGGTAGTGCGCCGCCTTGAGCGCGGACGCGTCGCTGAGGCAGGCCTCCGGAACCCCGCTCAGATGCTCGATGCTGCTGATGCCGTCGCGCGAGGCGGTGACCGCGTCGACCAGGCCGAGATGCCCCGTCACCCGGAGATTGAAAGTGTGGGCCTCGTCGAGCACCGCCTTGAGCAGCGTCGGATCGACTCGGGTGTAGACCTTGATCAGGTCCGCGCCGGCATTCACCAGCTGATCCACCGCCCGGCGGGCGTCCTGGGGCGTGTTGGCGCCGAAGGCGTCCGGATAGGTGGTGGGCAGGCCATCGATCATGGCGCCGGCGCTGTAGATCCGGGGTCCTCGCACCGCGCCGAGGTTGACGTCGCGGCGGAGACGCAGAATGGTGTCAATCTGACCGTGCAGGTCGCGCACGGTGGTGACACCCCAGGCCAGGTAGCGCGGCAGGGCCCAGCGCTCGACGTGCCCATGGGCGTCGATCAGGCCCGGCATGATCCAGCGGCCGGACACATCGACCTGCGTGGTCCGCGGGGGCAGAGTGAATCCGCCTCGCGTGCCCACCGACTCGATGCGCCCTCGGCGCACCACGACGGTTGCATCCGGCAGCGGCGGCCCGCCGCTGCCGTCGAGCAGGGTAGCGCCGACCAACGCGATACCGTCCGGCGGGCGCGGCCGACAGCCGGTGGTCGCGGCGAGTGCCGCGAACAGGGCTGCGAAGACGAATGTCGGGGTGAGACGCATGCAGTCGAGGGAAGGGACTCAAAAAGGTGGGTAGGCGGCGAGGCCCATGCAAGATCCTCTGGACCCGTTGTTATACTTGGGGCGATGACGAATCTCGAAGTCGATTCGGCGCCGGAATCCGCGGATCGCCGGCCCGCAGGGGTCCGAGCGCCCGCGCTTTCGGACTACGGACTCATCGGCGACATGCGGACGGCGGCACTGGTCGGGCTGGATGGCGGCATCGACTGGTGCTGCCTGCCGCGGTTCGACAGCGGCAGCGTATTCGCCGCCATCCTCGATCCCGAGCGCGGGGGTACCTGGTCGATTCGGCCCGCGGTGGACTGGACCTCCACGCAGCGCTACCTCCCCCGCACCAACATCCTCGAGACCACGTTCCGTACCGCCGGCGGGGTGGCGGTCCTCACCGACTTCATGCCGGTGGATGAGGATGGCCGTCCGTCCAGCCCCCATCCCGAGATCCATCGGCAGCTCCGCTGCACCCGAGGCCGGGTGCCGATGCAGATCACCTTCATGCCCCGGTTCGAGTACGGCGCCCGCACCACCCGGCTGGAGCAGCTCCGGAACGGGCTGTTCGCCACCGACCGGACCGACCAGGTCCTCACGCTCTCCAGCAACAAGCCGTGCGACTGGATGATCGAGCAGTCGAGCGCCACGGCCCGCTTCACCGTCGAGAAGGGCGATGACCGCTGGCTGGTGCTGCGCTACGACGACGACGATATCCACCCGGCCGACCGGTACGACAGCGCCCGCAAGCGGGACATCACCGCCGCGTTCTGGGCCCGCTGGGCCGCGGGCGTGCGGTACAGCGGCCCGTTCCGCGGCATGGTCAAGCGGTCGGCCCTGGCGCTCAAGCTGCTGACCCACGCGGAGACCGGCGCCATCATCGCCGCGCCCACCACGTCGCTGCCCGAGACCATCGGCGGCATGCGGAACTGGGACTACCGCTTCGTCTGGCTGCGCGACGCGGCGTTCACGCTGGCCGCGCTCGACGCGGTGGGCCACCGCCGCGAGGCCGACGCGTTCATGCGGTTCCTCAAGAAGGTGTGCCGCCACGAAGGCGGCGGGCATCTGCAGATCATGTACGGCATCGACGGCCGCCGCGATCTGGTCGAGCGGCAGCTCGACCACCTGGCCGGCTATCAGGGGTCGCGGCCGGTCCGGGTCGGTAACGGCGCCGCGGGCCAGCTCCAGCTCGACGTCTATGGCGAAGTGCTCGAGACCGCCGATATCTGGCGCCGGAACTTCGAGATGACCGAGGGCACCTGGCGCGTGCTCCGAGGCCTGGTGGACTGGGTGAGCCGGAACTGGCAGCTCCCCGATTCGAGCATCTGGGAAGTGCGCGGCGAGGTGCGCCACTACGTCTTCAGCAAGGTGATGAGCTGGGTGGCCATGGACCGCGGCATCCGGATGGCGGAGGAGCTGGGGCTGGACGGCAACACCGACGAGTGGCGGGTGCAGCGGGATACGCTGCACGCCGAGATTCTCGAGCGCGGCTGGAGCGAGCGGCACCAGTCCTTCACCCAGGCCTACGGCGACGACGCCCTCGACGCGGCGGCCCTCGCGATCCCGATGGTGCGCTTCCTTCCATGGAACCATCCCCGGGTGATCTCGACCGTCCAGGCCGTCGCGCGCGAGCTCACCAGCGCGGACGGCGAGCTGGTGTATCGCTACCGGCACTCGGATGGCTTGGAAGGAGAAGAAGGGGCCTTCTCGATCTGCACCTTCTGGCTGGCGCAGGCCCTGACCATGATCGGCGAGCGCGAGCGGGCCGAGCGAGTCTTCCGCCGCATGCTGCGCCACGCCAATCATGTCGGGCTCTACTCCGAGGAGATCGACCCCCAGACGGGCGCCTTCCTCGGCAACTTTCCGCAGGCGTTTACCCACATTGCGCTGATCAACTGCGCGGCTGCCCTCGCGCGAACCCAGAGCAAGGGCTGACGCTCGGGGATCCTAGCGGCGCCGACGCTTGGCCGCCTTCTTTGCGCCCCGCTTGGCGGCCTTACGAGCGGGCCGGCGCGCGGCCTTCTTGGCGCCCTTTTTGGCGGCCTTCTTAGTGGCCTTCTTGGCGCTCTTCCTGGTGCTCTTCTTTGCGCTCTTCTTGGCCGAGCGCTTCGCAGGTTTCCGGGCACTCGTCTTGGCCGTCTTCTTGGCGGCCTTCTTCTTTGCCGACGGGCGGCTGGCCATCCGCGGCGGCTTGGCAGCGGCGCGAGCAGGGGTGCTAGCCCGGGCGACCGGTTCGGCGGGCGCCGGAGGCGGAGCCGGGGGTGGCGCGGGGCTCGGCGGGGGCTCCATGGGCAGCGGGTCCATCCAGCCGGAACCGGACCAGCCCATCTCCATATAATGAAGCTCGGCCATCTTCGCTTCCTCCGATCGCAGATGCGGCGCGACCTTTCGCGCAGGGACGCGCGCGCGCCAGTGCTGGGTGGGGTGCCGCTCGATATAACATGCACATCTTGATGCCGTGTGCAAGCCTCATACTACGGCCGCGCAACGATGTGGAGCGATGGCGGAGCCTGCCGAGCCGCGGGCCGGTCTCGCCCGGTGTCCCGGGCCGACAGCACTCACCTAAGATGATGCCTGGCAACGTGATGAGTGGTCAGGTCTGGCCCATGGCCGTCCTGGCCGGAGGCCAGCGGTTGGGGAGGCCGTCCATCCACGGTGCGACCTCGCTCAGCGTGCGCTATAATTAGCGCAGCACTTCCCCTTTCCCGGACCTCACTGCCGGTGACAACTCTCAGACTGCCAGCGGACGGCCCGGGGCTCAGGCGTCCGCGGCATCTCGTCCGCCATGCTCTTGCCTGCGTCGCCGCCGGTGTGCTCGGTGTTGGCCCGACGGCCCTTCGAGCGCAGACGGTGAGCGAGGTCCAGGTGACCCCCGAGACCATGACGCTCGCGGTGGGTCAGAAGCAGCCGATCTTCGCCACCGCCTACGATCGCCAGGGCAATCTGATCGCCACGGCCAAATTCACCTTCTGGAGCTCGGACACCTCGATCGCCAAGGTGACCCGCGAGGGCACCGTCCTGGGCGTCGCGGCCGGCCTAGCCAAAGTCGAGGCGCGCACCCAGGGACGGCGTGCATCGCTGGCGGTGCTGATCACCGGCGCGTCGGGCGGAGCCGGCACCACGGGCTCGCTGCTTACCCTGGAGCCGACGACGGCCATGCTGCTGCCCGGGGAATCGGTGCGGATCACGCCCCAGGCCGTGCATGAGGATGGCTCCGCCACGGTGGTCGGCAAGGTCACCTGGAAGTCGCTCAAGCCGGAGGTGGCGACGGTAGACAGCACCGGGCTGGTGCTGGGCGTCGCCCCCGGCAAGAGCATCGTGCAGGCCAGCGCCTCCGCCGGCCTCATGGCCACCCTGCCGGTCGAGGTGGAGCCGGCCGACATTGCCCTGCTCGGGGACGTGGACGCGCTGGGGCCGCAAGACGCCGAGACGCTGGTGGTGCGGGTGCCCTCGCAGAGCAACCGGGAGATCCGTACCGGCATACAGTGGCAGTCCACCGACACGTCGGTCGCCACGGTGGACTCGACCGGCATCGTCACCGCCCACGCACCCGGCCACACCGAGATCGTGATGAGCGGTCTCGGGCTCGAGCGGCGAGCGCCCCTCCTGGTGCACAAGCTGCCGCAGCGGCTGGTGGTCTCGCCCAAGCCCGCGTCCGATCCGCTGCTCATGCCGCTCAAGTCGACCCGGCAATTCAGCGCGGTAGCGCAGGGCGAGGATAGCGCGCCCATTCCGGAGGCCCGCATCACCTGGCAGGTGGCCGATAGCTCCCGCGCGGTCTACGATCACGCCACCGGTACCCTGACCGCGCGGGATACCGGCGCCACCACGTTGACCGCCAATCTGCGCGGCTTCGAGCCCGTGGTCTGGCACGTCCAGGTGGTGCCGGGCACGCTGAGCCTCGACCGCACTCGGCTCGGACTTCGCCTCGGCGAGCACGTCACGCTGGCGGCCTCGCTCCGCGACGATGACAACAAGGTCATCGGTCCCGCCGCCGTGCAGTGGAGCAGCGACCATCCCGAGATCGCGGCCGTGAGCAACGGCGACGTCCGCGGGGCCAGCCCGGGACACGCCGTGGTGAGCGCCGCTGCGCCGTGGGGAAAGCCGGTGACGGCCGACGTGTTCGTCACAGCCGACCTGCTGGTGGCCTCGAACCGGAGCGGGGCCTTCGGCATCTATCAGATCCGGCCGGACAGCCCCGACACCCTGCTCCCCATTCCGGTAGATGGCGGCGCCACCCAGGCGGTCCGCTCGCCCGATCACACCCGCATCGCCTACAGCTCGACCAAGGGCGGCAGCGCCGATATCTATGTCGCCGACGCCGACGGCCGGAATCCGCGCCGCCTCACCAGCGATCCCGGCGCGGAGACCCAGCCCGCCTGGACACCCGACGGCACCCGCCTGATCTATACGGCGACGCCCACCGGCGGCATGGCCCAGGTGATGAGCGTGAAGATCGACGGCACCGATCCGCGCCCGCTCACCGCCTCGACTACGGGCGGCAACACGGCGCCCGACGTCTCGCCCGATGGGCGGCGGGTGGCCTTCGTCAGCACCCGCGACGGCAACCCCGAGATCTACGAGGTGGACCTCGCGGGCGGCGAGGCGCGGCGGCTCACCAAGACCGGCGACAAGGAAGGCATCCCCCGCTACCTCCCGAGCGGCGACCTGCTGTACGTGCTCGACAAGGGGAGCAAGGCGCGGCTCATGCGGCTGGCCGCCGGTGCCGCTGCCGCGCCGCTCCCGGTGCTCGAGATCGACCAGCCGGTCGTGGCGCTCGATGTCTCGTCCGACGGCGAGCGCATCGCGTACGTGGCGGGCAAGCTCGCGGAGGCCGGCAAAGGCAAGTCGCAGCTCTCGCTCAGGATCCAGCCGTTGGCGCCGCGCAGCACGCCGGTGCTGGTGCCGCTCCACCCCGGCGAGCAGGTTCTGAGCCCGTCGTTCTGAACGGGCGCCGGCGGTGAAGGCGCTGGCCCTCGACGGGGTCGGCGGGCTCGAGCACCTCGCCCTGCGCGACCTGCCCCGTCCCGAGCTCACCGACCCCGGCGACGCCCTGGTCCG
>DASSMN010000121.1:0-4333 GCA_035688885.1 Gemmatimonadales bacterium | reverse complement strand
GAGCAGCTGGGCCGCCGTGCCGATGATGCCCACCACGTTGCTACCCGGTTCCTGCGCGGTCTTGGCCGGCACGAAGACCACGGCGCCCGGGGCGGGGCGGGGCACCTTGTCGGCGAGGATCGTCTTCCGCCGCACGCCCTCTCGCTCGCCGTTCGGCTGGGTCACGTAGGCCCGCCGCTGATCGCCGGTCTGGGTGTAGCCGCCGGCGGCGTCCACATACCAATCGAGGCTCTTGCCCGGGGTATAGGCCACCGCACCCGGAGCGTTCACCGCTCCCTGCACCATCACGATGGGATTGAACTCCGGGATGTGGATCGAGTCGCCCCCGGCCAGGATGATGTTGTCTCGGAACTTGGGGTTCTGGAGCACGCGGGGGAGGTCGATACCCACCCGCTCGGGGATGCCGCGGGACGTTGAGTCGCGGGGGACCGAGCCTGCGATCACCGGCAAGCGGTCCTTCCCGGTCGGACGGGCCCCATCGTAATTGCGGTAGAACTGGATCCCACCCGCGTACGCTTCAGGGGTGAGCCCTCCCGCCCGCTCGATGATGTCGGCCAGGCGCTCGGTCTTCGAGCGCAGCGAGTAGCGGCCGGGCGACTTCACCTGGCCGGTGATCACCACCGAGCGCTGGAGCGAGAACTCGCCCTGCCGGAGGATCAGCACGTTGTCGTACGGCTGGAGCGGAGTATCGCCGGCGGGCGACGCCGCCCCGCCACCGGCGCGATCGAAGAGGAAGCTGGAGTCCAGGGCCACGGGCATGGTCTGCGCCAGCGCACCGGGAGGGCGGTTGTCCGGCAGCCGCGCAATCTCTGCCTGGAGCTGAGCGTCCTGTGTCAGGCCATTCGCGAGCAGCACGGCATCCCGGAGGGTCATGCCGTCGCGATACGGCACCCGGCCAGGTTGGCGGACCGCTCCCACGATCGCCACGTACACCGGGGCCCGGAAGGTGGTTCGCGCGAACACCCGCACTTCATCCTGGTCTTCCAGCGCGAGATCATCCTGCACTCGGCCGGTGGAGTCGGCGAACGCGGAACGGAGCTGCACGTACGTGGAATCTTCCCGCATGCGCGTCACCAGGATGCGCGGCAAGTACACGTCGGGCTTGGGGCCGCCGGCGAGACGGATGGCATCGCTGAGCTTCATCCCCGGCGTGAAGCCCACTTGGCCCTCGACCCACACGTTGCCCCGCACCGTCACGAAGCCGCGCTGCCGGTCGGCAACGGCGTAGACCGTCACCGAATCGCCGGGAGACATGGGCACGGCGGGCGCGACGCCGCCGGAGAACTGCTCCGCGCCGACCGCAATGACGACCCGGGCCCGCCCGCCCGGTCCGCGACTATCCGCCGCGAGAATTCGGTGGATGGTCACCCGAGTCTGGACCGCGGCGGGATCGAACCCGCCCGCGTAGCTGATGGCGTCGCGCAGCGTCTCGCCCGGACGCAGCTCATAGATGGCGGGGCGGATCACCTTGCCGGTCACCGAGGCGAAGCCGCCGTGCACCGGCACGAACACGACGTCACCGGTCTGGAGCCGGATATCGGTGGGGTTGCTGCCGTGCAGCAGGTAATCGTACAGGTCCAGGCTGTCCACCAACGTCCGGCCGCGGCGCACCTCCACGTGGCGGAAACTGCCGTTGGTAGTGGGACCGCCGGCGGCATAGAGCGCGGTGAGCACCGTGCCCGCGGCCGACATCTGATAGGCGCCGGGCCGCACCACGTCGCCCGCCACGTAGATCTGGATGTTGCGGAGCTTGGCGAGCGAGATCTGGAACCGGGTCGTCGGGTTGGACCGACGGACGCCGGAATAGACCCGACCGAGGCGGCTGTACAACTGGTCCTGCAGCTGGGCCAGGGTCAGATTGGCGGCGAACACCTGTCCCACCTGCGGGATGACCACGAACCCTTCCCGGGTCACCTCGAGGGTGTAGGAGCGCTCCACGTCGCCGGTGAGGATCAACACGAGCATGTCGCCCGGGCCCAACCGGTAGTTCTCATCCACCGGGCCCGCCTGGGAGGGCTGAAACCTCGTCGTCGCGCGCCGGAAGGTCTCGATGCCGAACAGCTTGAGCCCGGCCCCGCGGAGCACTGCCGCCGAGTCGGCCAGCGAGTCGGCCCGCGCCGAGTCGGCCCGCAACCGCTGGACCGAGTCGATCACGGCGCGGAGTGAATCGGACATGCTCCCCAAGGAGTCGACCTTCTGGAGGGAGTCGACTTCCGACTGACTCAGAACACCCAGCGCCTTGGCCGCGTCGAGTGTGCGCGGCCCGAATTGCGCAGGCCGCGTGGTGTCCGCGCCCTGGACGTAGTCATCCAGCAGATTCTCGGGATAACCCGCGGCTCGCAGCCGAGAGCGAACCTGGTCCGGCGTGAGGCCGGACTGTTCCAGCCGCTGGCGAAGCTGCTCGATGACCTGCGGGTTCTGCAGCAGCTCCTGGGCTTGATCAGGAGAGGGAAGCTGGCCGCCGCCGCCGGGGACCTGGGCCGGCAGCCGGGTGGCGAGCACGAGGAGTGTCGAGACCAGGGCGCACCACACCCGGGCGGGCGAGAACCTGCGCGATTCCGAGCTGGGCATGGAGGGCGAAGATGCCTCGTAAGTAAGGCGATGTCAAGCGGTTGCGCGAAGGAGGTCGGTCCAGAAAGCGAGGGTGCGCTGCGCGATGGCCGCGTCGGTGAACGCCTCCATCACGCGGCGCCGCCCCGCGGCCCCGAGGCGTTGGTGCTCGGCGGGATCATCGTGCAGCCGCTGCAGCGCCTCGCTGAGGGCGGCCACGTCCTCTTCCGGGACCACCAGGCCGGCGTCGCCGAGGGTTTCGGGGATCGCTCCGGCCTTGCTCCCGATCACCGCGATTCCATGGGCCATGGCGTCGAGCGCGGCCCGCGGCACCGCCTCGATCCAGCGCGGCGTGGTGCGCGAGGGGACCACCACGACGTCGAGCCGGGGCCAGATCTGGTCCACACCGGTGCGGGGCAGCGCGCCCTGCCAGGTGACCCGGCCCGCGATGCCCAGCCGTTCGGCCAGGATCTCGAGCTCCTCCTGCGCCGGTCCGGTGCCGACCACCGTCAGGGTCCACCGCCCGATGAGCTTGACCGCGGCCCGGAACAGGAGGTCGAGGCCCTTTTCGGGGATGAGCCGACCCACGAAACCGATCGCAAGGCCGGTATGCGGGGTCCGCTCGACCGCGGAGGGAAGCGGGGTGCCGATCTGGGGGATAGTGCGATGAGGCAGCGATGGCCGGCCCTTCAGGGCGAGGCGGCTGGCCAGCTCGTTGACGGAAACGACCCCGGCGGCGTTGCCCAGCACACGGTTCCGGCGAAGCCTGGCCAGCGTGCTCCGCGAGGTCGGCAGGCTCTCGCGGGTGAGCACGACGTAGGGTATCCGGAGCTTCCGCGCGGCTCGGGCCACGGCCGCCGCGCCATTGCTCCACGCCTCTTCCTCTACCTGCACGATCTCGGGGCGGAAATCGGTGAGCAGGCCCCGCACCGTGCCAAGGTGCCAGAACGGGTTGGCCGAAGGCTGCGCGCTGCCCCGGAGCGGTACGGGGACCGTGCGCACGCCCCCATCGTCGCCCCACGCCGTCTGCTGCTGCTGCACCAGACCCGCCGGCACCCAGCGATCGGGCACCGCGGCGGAAACGGTCACGCCGAGCGACGCCAGGGCGCGCAACTTGCCACGGGCCATCGGGTCGGCGTAGACGCGTGAGATCACGAGGGCGCGCACGCTCCCAATCTCACCCGGCAACCGTTCAGGACCAAGGGGCGCCGCGCGGTTGACTTGGGTCGCAGGTCAGAGTGAAACTTGGCGAGACTCCCCATGCGCATTCTCCACCTGGCGAAGTACTACTGGCCGCGATCCGGCGGCATGGAACGCGTGGTCCAGGGCCTGGCCGAAGGCGCGGCCCAGCTCGGGCACCAGGTGGAGGTCGTCGCCATCGAGGGCCGCGGCCGGTCGGGGAGCGCCGCCCGCCAGCGATCCTCGGTCACCCGCGCGTTCTCCTTCGCCGCGCTCGGGTCCCAGGAGATCGCTCCCGGCTATATCGCAGCGGCCTGGAAACGGGCCGACATTATCCACGTGCATCACCCCCACCCGCTGGCGGACGTGGCCTGCCTGCTGCGGGCCGGTCGGACGCCGGTCGTGGTCACGCAGCATGCCGACTCGCGGCGCTCGATGTACCGGCCCGTTACCGGGCTGGTGCTCCGCCGGGCCGCCGCCGTCGTCGTGCCCAGCCGGGCCCATCTCGCCCTCTCCTCCGAGCTCGCCGGCCACGAATCGAAGGTCGAGGTGATCCCCTTCGGGATCGACCAGACCCGCTGGGAGGTGGTGCCGCCTCCACCAC
>DASSMN010000080.1:0-7256 GCA_035688885.1 Gemmatimonadales bacterium | reverse complement strand
GCTTGCCCTCCGAGCCCACTTCACGCGCGACGCGAGTCACTTCCGAAGCGAAGGAGTTGAGCTGGTCCACCATCGTGTTGATGGTGTCCTTGAGCTCCAGGATCTCCCCCCGGACGTCCACGGTGATCTTCTTCGACAGGTCGCCGTTGGCCACCGCCGTGGTCACCTCGGCGATGTTGCGGACCTGGCCGGTCAGGTTACCGGCCATCGAGTTCACGTTGTCGGTCAGGTCCTTCCACGTGCCGCCCACACCCTTCACCTGCGCCTGCCCGCCCAACTTGCCCTCGGTGCCCACCTCGCGCGCCACACGCGTCACTTCCGAGGCAAACGAGTTGAGCTGGTCCACCATGGTGTTGATCGTGTTCTTGAGCTCCAGGATCTCGCCCTTCACGTCCACCGTGATCTTCTTCGACAGGTCGCCGTTGGCCACCGCGGTCGTCACGTCGGCAATGTTCCGAACCTGCGCGGTCAGGTTGCCCGCCATCGAGTTCACACTGTCGGTCAGGTCCTTCCAGGTGCCGCCCACGCCGGCCACCCGGGCTTGGCCGCCGAGCTTGCCTTCGGTGCCCACCTCTCGCGCCACGCGGGTCACTTCCGAGGCGAACGAGTTGAGCTGGTCCACCATCGTGTTGATGGTGTTCTTGAGCTCCAGGATCTCGCCCTTTACGTCCACCGTGATCTTCTTATTGAGCTCGCCCCGCGCCACGGCCGTCGTGACCTCGGCGATGTTCCGCACCTGGGCCGTGAGGTTGCCGGCCATCGAGTTCACATTGTCGGTCAGGTCTTTCCACGTGCCCGCCACGCCCTTCACCCGCGCCTGGCCGCCCAGCTTCCCTTCGGTGCCCACCTCACGCGCGACACGCGTCACTTCCGACGCGAACGAGCTGAGCTGGTCCACCATCGAGTTCACCGTCTTGCCGATGCGCAGGAACTCTCCCATGAGCGGCCGGCCTTCGATATCCAGCGCCATGGTCTGAGACAGATCGCCCTTTGCGACCGCGCCGATCACGCGGGCCACCTCGCTGGTGGGCTGGACCAGGTCGCCGATCAGCGTGTTGACCGAGTCCACCGAGGCTGCCCAGGAGCCGCCCGCACCGGCCAGGGAGGCCCGTTGGGTAATCCGCCCCTCTTTGCCGACCGCCAGACTCACCCGCTCGAACTCGCGGGCCATGTCCTGGTTGAGCTCGGCGATCTCGTTCAGCGTATCGGCGATCTTGCCGGCCAAACCCGTCTTGGCCACCGACATGCGGGCCGAAAAGTCTCCTTTCCGGACGGCCGTCAGCACGCTGAGCAGTTGTTCGAGATCAAGGGTATCGGCTTCGGTGAGACGTTGCTGGGACGAGCGCTTCGCAGATCGACCGTTGCCGGTCGTCGGTGCGGTGGACATGAAGTCTCCGGTACGGCTTGGCGAGTGCGGAAAGGGACGACTGACCTTAGTATACGAGAAAAGTCCGTACTGTGAGCCCCGTCACAGCCGCATCTCCTTGGGTGACGCCAGGTTGTGCTGTGGATCACCCCAGCCAGCGCACCATGTCCGACGCTCAGGGTTACGGGCCGAACCCCGTCCCAATGGACTCGTTCATGCCGGCCGAACCGCTCCGGATTCTGATCCTCGAGGACGTTCCGATGGATGCCGAGCTCGTCGAGTACGAGCTCGCGCGAGCCCGCATCCCTTTCCAAGCCCGCCGGGTCGACACCCGCGAAGGCTTTCTGGGCGAGCTGGACAGCTTCCGCCCCGGTCTGATCCTCTCCGACTATACGCTGCCCCGGTTCGACGGCATGGCCGCGCTCAGCCTGGCCCGCGAGCGGGCGCCGTCCATCCCGTTCCTGATCGTGACCGGCTCGGTCAACGAGGAGACCGCGGTGGGCTGCATGAAGGCCGGCGCCACGGACTACCTGCTCAAGAGCAACCTGGCGCGCATCGGCCCGGCCATCGAGGCCGCGCTGGCGCGGGTCCAGGCGCGGTCCGAGAAGGCGCGGGCAGAGGCCGCGCTCAGGCAGTCGGAGGCCAACCTCCGGGCCATTTTCAACACCAGCCTGCAGGCGTTCGTGCTCATCAGCCGGGACGGCACTATCCAGGCGATGAATCCCACGGCGGAGAAATGGGCCGACCGGATCACCGGCCGGCGGTTCCGCGAGGGCGACCGCGTCCACGAGTTCATTCCCGGCGCCGCCGAGGCCTTCCACTCTGCCCTCGCCGGCGAGGCCAGGAGCGCCGAGCGCTGCCTGCGCGATCAGGATGGCACCGAGCGCTGGTACGAGACCACCCACGCGCCGGTGGTGGACGAGCACGGCGCCGTGATCGGCGTCTGCCTCAACGCGCGCGACGTGAGCGAACGGAAGCAGGCCGAGCAGGCCCTGCGGGACAGCGAGGCGCGCTACCGCGACCTGTTCGACAACGCCAGCGACCTGGTCTGCTCGACGACGCTCGACGGCAGCTTCCTGTATGTCAATCCGGCCTGGCACGAGGCCATGGGCTCCACGGACGAGAGCCTCGCCACCCGCCGGTTCCCCGACCTGCTGCATGCCGAGAGCCTCGAGCGATACCAGGAAGTCGTGCATCGGGCCCGAGCCGGCGAGACCCTGGGACACGTGGATCTGGTGCTGCTCACGACCGCGGGAGCGCCGCTCACGCTCGAGGGCAACATCAGCTGCACCACCAGCGACGGCGGCCCGCCGCGCCTCCGCGGCATCTACCGCGACGTCACCGAGCGCAAGCGGGTGGAGGAGCAGCTTCGGCGGGCCGAGCGGATGCAGGCGGCGGGGCGGCTGGCGGGTGGCGTCGCTCACGAAGTGAACAACATGATGACCGGCGTGATCGGGTTCAGCGAGTTTCTGATGCGGAGCCTGGACGCCGCCGACCCCCGCCGGACCGAGGTCACCGAGATCATCAAGGCGGGCACCCGCGCGGCCGACGTCACCCGGCAGCTCCTGGCCTTCACCCGGCAGCAGTTTCTCCGGCCCGAGAAGCTCTCGATCAATGCCGTCGTGCGCGACCTGGAGAAGATGCTGCGCCGGATCCTCGGCGAAGATCATCGCCTCGAGCTGGCGCTCGCGTCGGACGCGGGAGAGATTCGCGCCGACCGCGGCCAGCTCGAGCAGGTGCTGGTCAATCTGATGCTCAACGCGCGGGACGCGATGCCATCGCGGGGCCGGGTCACCATCGCCACCGCGGCCATGGAATTCGACGACGCCTACGCCCAGCGGCACGACGGCGTGGCCCTGGCGCGCGGGGAATACGTGCAGCTCAGCCTGAGCGATACCGGGGTGGGCATGGAGCGCGACGTTCAGGCGCGGATCTTCGAGCCGTTTTTCACCACCAAACCGGTCGGCCAAGGCACCGGCCTGGGGCTCTCTACCGTCTACGGGATCGTCAAGCAGAGCGACGGCTTCGTGTGGGTGTACAGCGAGCCCGGGCTCGGCACCACCTTCAAGATCTACCTGCCGCGGGTGGGCGCGGCCCACACGCCGCCGCTTCCAGCCGACCGCACCCCGGCCACGCGCGGCGGCGCCGAAACCATTCTCATCGTCGAGGATGAGGACCTGGTCCGCGCGCTGGCCAGCCGGAGCCTGCGCGAGCGCGGCTACCGCGTCATCGAGGCTCGCCAGGGCACCGAAGCCCTCCAGCAGCTCGAGGCGGAGCCGGGCCAGGTGGATCTGGTGATCACGGACGTGGTGATGCCGGAGATGGGCGGACGCGAGCTGGCGCGGCGTCTGGCCGAGGTGCGGCCGTCCCTGCCGGTGCTGTTCATCTCGGGCTATACCGGTGAGGATGTGATCCAGCGCGGGTTGTTGGAGCCGGGCGCCCCGTTTCAGCAGAAGCCGTTCACGCCCGATGGGCTGGCCAGGAAGGTGCGCGAGATGCTCGACGCCATGCCGGCCCGCACCCCGGTAGCCGCGGGGTAGGAGTCGGCTAGGAGGCGGCGGAGCCGGCTTCCGCGGCCGGGCTGTCCTTGGGAACGGGCCGGAACTCGAGGTGGTCGGCCCGGAGGATCAGAAAGCCGCGCGGGGTGGCCAGCCGGCACAGCCGCTCGCCGGCCATGTTGACCATTCGCTGCGTCACGCCCGGAAAGATCGGCGCGACGTCGTACCAGACCGACGCGGTAAGATCGGGATACTTGCGCTGGTGCTCGGAGCGCAGACGGGCTTGAACGCCGGCCACGGAGTCTCCTCTCGCAGGACGCCGCAAATGTAGTCGGCACCGGAGCCGCGCGGCAGCGGGCCGATGGACATTCCCGGGTCACCCGTGTTAGTCTGTAGGCGAATGGATGTTCGTGGCATCCATCCCCCACCTCGGATTGACCAGCACACATGTCTGATCTCTCGGCCGCAGCGCCCGCCACCGCGGGCTCGGCCAACTGCCTGATCGTCGACGACGAGCCCACCGTGCGCCGGTCGCTCGTCCGGATGCTTCAGGCCCAGGGCTTCACCTGTTTCGAGGCCGGCAGCGGCCGCGAGGCCCTTGGCGTGCTCGAGCAGATCGGGGAAGCGCCGCTGGTCATCTCCGATATGCGGATGCCCGAGCTCGACGGCATCGGCCTGCTCGACGCGGTGCGCCGGCGCTATCCCGACACGTCGGTCATCATGCTGACCGGCATGAGCGAGACCACCACCGCCGTCGACTGCCTCCACAAGGGCGCGGCCGACTTCCTGCTCAAGCCCATCTCCGTGAGCGAGCTGCAGGCCCGGGTCTCGCGGGTGCTGGAGAAGCGCGCGCTGGTGCTGCAGAACCGGTTCTATCAGGAGAACCTCGAACGCCAGGTGCGGGAGCAGGCCCAGCGGATCCAGGAGCTGTTTCTGCAGGGCGTCCAGATGCTCGCCCGTGCGCTCGAGGCCAAGGACGCCTACACCCGCGGCCACTCGATCCGGGTGAGCCAGTATGCCGTGGGCACCGCCGCGCGGCTGGGATTCGCGGGACATAGCCTCGACGGCATCCGCCTCGGCGGCGAGCTGCACGACATCGGAAAGATCGGCACCCGCGAGTCGGTGCTCCACAAGCCCGGGCTGCTCACCGCGGACGAGTTCCGCCAGATCAGCGAGCACCCCGCGCTGGGCGAGCGCATGCTGCTGCCGCTGGCGCAGGAGTCGCCGGACGTGCTTCGCATCGTGCGGTCGCACCACGAACGGCTGGATGGGCGGGGATTCCCGGACGGGCTCCGGGGCGAGAAGATTCCGATCGAGGCCCGCATCGTCGCGGTCGCGGACGCCTTCGACGCGATGACAACCGAGCGACCCTACCGTGACTCGCGGCCGCCCGACGCCGCCGTGGACGAGCTTCGCCGGGTCGCCGGTACCCAGCTCGACCCTCAGGCGGTGGAGGCCTTCGTCGCGGCCTTTCCCGATCCGGCGGGACTGCCGCTCTCCGCTTAGTCGGTGCGGGCCTTCTCGCTCCGGCGGGACCGCGTGGCGTGCGTGTCCTCCGAATCCTCGGCGAACGGCAGCCGACCATCGTGCCGCATCCGGCTCCGGGCGGCGGCCGCGAGCGACGCATAGTGTTTCTTGAAGGCCTCGAGCTCCGCTTCCGTCAGGTCCTCGAGATCGGCCATGGCCGTTTCCGCGCCCTTGAGCGCACGCAGCAGCTCGTCCAGCTTGACCTGCATGGCCACGCTGTCCCGGTTCTGGGTATTCTGGATCAGGAAGACCATCAGGAAGGTGACGATGGTCGTGCCGGTGTTGATGACCAGCTGCCAGGTATCGCTGAAGTGAAACAACGGGCCGGTGACGGCCCAGATGGCCACGATGGCGGCCGCCACACCGAAGGTGCCGGCGTGACCCGAGGCGCGGGCGGTGGCCTTTGCGAAACGAGCGAACCAGTTGCCGGTTGACATCGAAGGTACAATACTACGTGCAGCCCGATACGCTGTGCCCTGCCTCACCGGGGTCGCGGCCGTAGGTTGCAGGTCATGGGATCATCTCCCCCGAAGTACTGCCCATGGCTTGTAGCCTGCGTCCGCGATCCCTACAATAGCCCTCTCTGCTTGAGCCCATGATAGCGCGCCACCACCGCCTCCCCGGCGGAGGCCGGCGGCACATCGAGCACCATCACTCCACGGCCACGCATTTCCGCCAGCGCCGCCTCCCGCGCGCCTAGCAGTTCCTCCGCCGCGGCCCGCTCGAAGGCGTCCGTGGCGCTCTCGGGCCGGCGGGCCGCCAGGCGTTCCAGGGCGGGGTCGCGCAGGGTGACGGCGAGCGGCAGGTGCCGCGGCCGAAGACTGGCCGCGTGCGCCACCAGCGCGTCGCTCGCGGTGCGGTCGATGACGTCGGTAAAGAGCACCGTCAGCGCGCGCTTCCGATTGCGGGCCGCCAGGTAGCGGAAGGCGCCGGGGTAGTCGGACTCCGCCAACCGACCCTGCGCGTGGGCCAGTCCCTCGAGCACCGCCCGGAGACCCCGGCGCCCGCGCGCGGGCGCGACGTACCGCTGCACCACGTCGGCAAAGACCAGCAGGCCGACGTTGTCGTCGTGATCCACCGCGGCGCGCGCGAGCTGGAGCGCGGCCACGATCACGGCCTCGAGGCGCGGGACGCCGTTCACCTCTGCCGTGAGCATCCGCCCGGCGTCGATCACCAGCAGCACCTGCTGCCGCCGCTCATCCTCGTACTGTCGCGCGATCGGCTTGCCCCGGCGGGCGGTGGCCTTCCAGTCGATCGCCCGGGTCTCGTCGCCCGGGACCCACTCCCGGAGGCCCTCGAACAGGCGCCCTTCACCGGGCCGGCGGATGGCCCGAAGGCCGGCCTCGCGCCGCCGCGCGACTTGCAGCGGGAGCGCTCGGAGCGCCGTCTCCGGCACGGTGGGGTACACCGTCGCCGACCATGGCAGCGCGAGGGCGTCCTGCCGCCAGGCCAACCCCAGACGGCCGAGAGCCCGCACCGCCAGCGTGCCGCCACGGCCCGCGCCGCGCCGGACCGGCACCAGCTCGAGCCGCTCGTCGAGGCCTTCGCCGGGCGGCACCCGAAGCCGTCGCGTGGGCGTCTCGGCGCCACCCAGCGGCTCGGGCAGTGCCTCACGAACCTCGAGGGTGAGCGGTCGCCGTCCCGAATGGCGCCAGCGGTATCGCACCGTGGCGGACCGTCCGACGCCGAACGCGGCCGGGGCTTCCCTCGTGACCGCGAGCGCGCGCGGCCGGGCGGTGGCCATCCAGTCGGTGAGCAGGGCCGCTATCCAGAGGAGGTCGAGCGCGGGCAACAGCCCCGCGGCCCAGGGCCGGGCCAGGGCGAGCGGAGCGACCACCGACAACAGTGCGGCGCCCACCAGCCAG
>DASSMN010000619.1:0-7739 GCA_035688885.1 Gemmatimonadales bacterium | reverse complement strand
CATGTCCTCTTGGGTGCTGACGGCGGGCGCGTGGGTGGTGGCGGATTCCTACCGCGGCATGCCCTGGCTCGCCCTGGGAGCGCTGCTTCGTCAGCGCGACCCAACCCCCTCGCATACCGCAGGTTAGCCTCGGGTGATAGTGCGGTGATTCACGGGTGAGCGCCGGGCCTATACTGGCCCCCAGCAGTCAGGCGTTCACCGAGCTCACCGCAACCGGGACCTCGGTCCCAGGAGATCCCGATGGCCCCCGAACTCTTCGCCCTCCGGCGCCTCGCCGACGTGTACCGCCGCGTGCTCCTCCTTGCCGTCCCGGCCGCCCTCGCCGGCTGCCAGGATGCCGGCGACTCGCTCGGCCCCTCCAGCGATACCGCCGTCGAGCCCGTCGCGCTCGCCGTGGCGGGCTCGGCGGCATTCTCGACCCCCCGCATCGCCTTCACCTCGTACGGCAGCGGGGCCGGCGACATCTATTGGACCAACTCCTCGGGCGCCCCGCCGACCCGCCTCACGACGTCGTCGGCCCTCGAGCAGGCCCCGGCCTGGTCCTGGGACAACAAGCGCATCGCGCTGGTACGGCCGCGCAAGGACAACTCGGACGTGCTCCACCAGGACATCTACATCATCAACGCGGACGGCACCGCCGGGCACTGGGCCCGCCCGTATGCCTCGACCTGGCTGGTCACCTCGCCGTCGTGGTCGCCCGACGGGAAGCGGATTGTCGTCGTCGTCGGGATCGGCGGGACCGGCTATCTCGGCTACATCGACGTGGCGACCGGCAGCGTCACCCTGCTCGGCGGCGGCATCCCCGGGAGCGACCCATCGTACGACCCGACCGGCACGAAGATCGCCTACGTCACCTTCGCCAGCAGCCTCGACCAGATCAACGCCGATGGGACGGGGCACAAGCTGCTGCTCAAGGGCTCCGGCATGGCCCACCCGACCTGGGCGCCCGACGGAAAGCGGATCGCGTTCAACCAGCAGGTCAATTACGACCAGGAGCTCTTCGTGAAGAACCTGGCCGACGGCACCCTCAAGCGCCTCACGACGTCCACCGGCCCCGACATGTGGCCCACCTGGTCGCCCGACGGAGGCAAGATCGCGTTCTCCAGCATCCGGTCGGGCAAGTGGCAGATCTGGATCATGCCGAGCGCGGGCGGGAGCGCGACGCGGATTACCCATACCTCGGTCACCGAGCAGATGGCGGCGTTCTCGCACTAGGAGGCGGCGCTATAAAGAATCGCCGCCCGGAGACTGCGACCTCCGGGCGGCGGTTCGTTTCCTCGGTGAGGCGTTACCGACTCGATCTCGCTCCCGCCTCCACATCCGACTGCTTCCCCTTCGCCACGTCCATCCCGCTCATGATCGCCAGGATGTTCCCGTCCGGGTCCTTGAACCAGGCGTTTTTCACCGGTCCGCTGATGTGCACGTCGCCTTTGCGCGTGGTTTCCGGCAGATCGTAGTGCTCGAACTCAACGCCCCGTCCCTTCAGGTCCCGCACCGCATCCTCCACGCTGTCGACTTCCCAGGTGAGGGAGGTAGCCCGGTTGGTGCCGGCGTACTGGGACACATACACGGCCAGGCGGGAATCGCCGGTCCGATAGACCTGGACCTCGGGGTCGTTCGGCCCCACCGGCGTGAGCCCCAGCGTCTTCTCGTAGAACTTCCGTGCCCGGTCGAGATCCTTGACCGCCAGCATGGTGGTCGCGTTCGCGTGCTCGAACATAGCCAGTCCTCCTTCTTACCTGAGATGTCGGCGCCGGTGTTCCGCGCCTCGGAGGGCAGCCTACGCCGGTCGCGAGGGTAGCTCTGTGGGCTGCCTCACTGCGGAGCCTGGGACGGCGCCCATCAGTGGCGATCCCCTTCTGCGCGGTTAGCTTACCCGCGTACCCCGCAACAATCTCCTCCGGCTTCAGGCTGGAACCATGGACTTGCCCGGCCAACCGAAGTCGGCTCTGGGTTTGGCGCACCGCGTCGAGCGCCCGCTCGTCCGCGGGGGCGTGGCGCGCGTCCAACTTACCGTGTGACGACCGCCCCCTTCGACCTCCTCCGCTCGGCCCTCGCCGACCGCTATCGGATCGAGCGCGAGCTCGGCCAGGGCGGCATGGCCACCGTGTACCTCGCCCAGGACCTCCGCCACGAGCGCAAGGTCGCCATCAAGGTCCTCCGCCCCGAGCTCGCCGCCGTGATCGGCGCCGAGCGGTTCGTGCGGGAGATCCGCACGATCGCGGCCCTGCAGCACCCCCACATCCTTGGCCTCATCGACAGCGGGGAGGTGAACGGCACCGCGTACTATGTGATGCCGTTCGTGGACGGGGAGAGCCTGCGCGACCGTCTGCGGCGGGAAAAACAGCTGCCGGTGTCCGACGCCGTGCGGCTCGCCACCGAGGTGGCCTCCGCCCTCGACTACGCCCACCGCCACGGCGTCATTCACCGCGATATCAAGCCGGAGAACATCCTGCTGCACGACGGCCAGGCGCTGGTCGCCGACTTCGGGATCGCGCTGGCCGTCTCCAGTGCCGGCGGCGGCAGCCGGATGACCGAGACCGGCATGTCGCTCGGCACGCCGCACTACATGTCGCCGGAGCAGGCGATGGGCGAGCGCGAGATCACCGGGCGCTCCGACGTGTACGCCCTCGGCGCCGTCACCTATGAGATGCTGGTGGGCGAGCCGCCGTTCACCGGCCCGACCGCCCAGGCCATCGTGGCCAAGGTCATGAGCGTCGAGCCCGCCGCCCTCTCGGCTCAGCGCCGGAGCGTGCCGCCGGCCGTCGAGGACGCCGTGCTGATGGCGCTCTCGAAGCTCCCCGCCGACCGCTTCGCTACCGCCGCCGAGTTCGCCGCCGCGCTCAAGGGCGGCGGGGCGACGACCGTCTCCGCCCGGCGGCCCGCGGCGTCCGGCGCGCGGCCGCGCCGCTGGCTCGTACCGCTGCTCGGCGCCGTCGCCGCGCTCGCCACCGTGGTGGCGGTCGTGCTCGGGCTCCGGCTGGCGCGGCGCCCCGCCGCCCCGGTGGACCGCTTCTCGCTCGACATCCCGGACCTCCGGGTCAACTTCACCGGCTTCTACGGCGTCTCGCTCGCGATCGCGCCCGATGGGTCGCGCATGGCGTTCGTCACCCGGGCCGGGGAGACCGTCACCCGGCTCGCGGTGCGGGACCGCGGCGACCTGACCAGCCGGCTGCTGCCGGGCACCGAGGGCGGCGACGCCCCGTTCTTCTCGCCCGACGGCCGCTGGCTCGGCTTCTTCGCCGGGGCCAAGCTGTACAAGGTCGCGATCGCCGGCGGGGCGCCGGTGCTGCTGGCCGACAATGCCCAGCTCGCGCTGCCCAGCGCGCTCTGGCTCGCCGACGGCCGGATCGTGTACGCCGGGCCGGACTTCAAGATGATGGTCGTGGCGGCGGACGGCGGAAGTCCGGTCACCCTGATGCCGACGCCCAAGTCGGGCGGCCTGGGCTACCCCGCGGCACTGCTGCCCGACGGCTCCCTGGTGCTGACCCGGTGCGGGAATACCTGCGCCGGCCCGGCGGTCGTGGCGGTCAACGTGAAGACGCAGACCGAGGATACCATCCTCGTCGGCGCGACCAAGGCCGCGCTGCTACCCGACGGTACCCTCATCGCCGTGCGCACCGACGGCACCATGCTGGCCGCCCCGTTCGACACTCGCCGGCACCGGCTCACCCGCCCGCCGACGCCGGTGCTGTCCGGGGTTCAGGTCGAGATCGGGGTGATCCCCCAGTACGCCGTCGCCGACGACGGGACCCTGATCTATCTCCCGTCCAACGCCTTTGCCGGCGTGTCCACCGTGGCCGAGGTGGACCGCGCGGGTAACGCCCGGGTGCTCGACCCCGGGTGGAAGGGCCGGTTCATCAGCGCCAACCTCTCCCCCGACGGACGGCGGATCGCGGTGAGCACGCTCGAGGGTGCCGGCTCGACCCTGTGGGTCAAGCAGCTCGATGCCGGCCCGCTGACCCGGCTCAGCTTCACCACCGGCATCACCAATTACCGGGCGGCCTGGTTCCCCGACGGGCGCTCCCTGAGCTACAGCTCCGACGTGAAAGGCGGCACCCACCTGTACCGCATCCGGGCCGACGGCAGCGACAAGGCCGAGCGGCTCTTTCCCGCTGACTCCGCCCAGATCGACGAGGCGAGCTGGTCGAGCGACGGCCGGTGGCTGGCCTACCGCACCGGGACGGTGCCGGGCATCCGCGACGTCTATCTCCGCCGGGCCGCGGGAGACAGTCCGCCGATCGCGGTCGCCGCCGGGCCGGCGGACGAGTACATGCCGGCCATGTCGCCCGACGGGCGCTGGGTGGCGTACGTGTCCATTGAATCGGGGCAGGAGGAGGTGTACGTGCGGCCGGTGCCGGATGTGGACCGCGCCCGCTGGCAGGTTTCCTCGGCCGGCGGCACCAGCCCGGTCTGGGGCTCGACCAGCCGGGAGCTGTACTACATCGCCCGCGGGGACACGCTGGTGGCGGCAACGGTGGGCGGGACGACCGAGCTGCAAGTCACCCGACGGGAACCGCTGTTCGGGACCGCGGCGTTCACTTTCACGCCCTGGCATCAGGGCTTCGGCGTTCGTCCCGACGGGCAGTCGTTCGTCATGCTGCGGCGCACCGACGAGTCGGCCGGGCCCGAGGCGCGGCGGCTGGCGGTGGTGCTCAACTGGTTCACCGACGTGCGCGCCCGGCTGGCGAGGACGGAATGACGACCGCCCCCTTCGATCTGCTTCGCGCGGCGCTCGCCGACCGCTACCGCATCGAGCGCGAGCTCGGCCAGGGCGGCATGGCCACCGTCTACCTGGCCCACGACCTCCGCCACGAGCGCAAGGTCGCCATCAAGGTGCTGCGCCCCGACCTCGCCGCCGTGATCGGCGCCGAGCGATTCGTGCGCGAGATCCGCACCATCGCCGCCCTGCAGCACCCCCACATCCTCGGCCTCATCGACTCCGGCGAGGTGCAGGGCACCGCCTACTACGTCATGCCCTTCGTCGAGGGTGAGAGCCTGCGCGACCGGCTCCGACGGGAGAAACAGCTCCCGGTCCCCGATGCCGTCCGCCTCGCGACCGAAGCGGCGAGCGCGCTCGACTACGCCCATCGCCACGGCGTGATCCATCGGGACATCAAGCCCGAGAACATCATGCTGCACGACGGCCGGGCGCTGGTCGCCGACTTCGGGATCGCCCTGGCCGTGAGCCAGGCCGGCTCCAGCCGGATGACCGAGACGGGGATGAGCCTGGGCACTCCGCACTACATGAGTCCCGAGCAAGCGATGGGCGAGCGCGAGATCACCGCGCGCTCGGACGTCTACGCCCTCGGCTGCGTGCTGTACGAGATGCTCACCGGCGATCCTCCGTTCCTCGGCTCGACCGCGCAGGCGATCGTCGCGAAGGTGCTCACCGAGAAGCCGGCCCCGCCGAGACACCTGCGTGAGCGGGTGCCGGAGGCGGTGGAGGCCACGGTGATGACCGCGCTCGAAAAGCTGCCGGCCGATCGCTTCGCCTCGGCGGCCGAGTTCGCGGCGGCGCTCGCGAGCGAGCAGCCGACCCGTGGTGGCACCGCCATCCTGCCCGCGGCACGAGCCGGTCGCCGCCGGAGCTGGGCGCCGATCGCCGTCGTCACGGGCGTCGTCGCCCTGCTGACCGGCGTGCTCCTGGGCCGCAGCCTGGGGCCCCGGAGCGAAGGCGCACCGCCGATGATCCGCGCGACCCTCCACCTGGGGGACAGCGCCGTCATGCGCCCGGTCGGAAACATCCGGCTCGCGATCGCGCCCACTGGACGCCGCGTGGCGTTCATCGGCAACGACGGCCCCGACGCGGCTCTCTGGGTGCGCGACCTCGACCAGGCGAGTGCCCGCCAGCTGCCCGATACCAAAGGGGCCTTCGCCCCGTTCTTCTCGCCCGACGGGGAGTCGATCGGGTTCTTCACCGCGGCCGGCGGTTCCACCGCCATGAAGATCGTGTCGGCGGACGGTGGGGTCGCCCGCGCGGTGGTGACCGACTCGGTCGCGAGCTTCGGCGGCGCCGACTGGGCCGATGACGGTCGGATCTACTTCACCAACAGCTCCCGTGGCCTCTCCCGGGTCGACGCGACCGGCGGCAAGGTGACCCGGGTCGCCTACCCGGACTCCGCCCACGGCGTGAAGGAGCTGGACTACCCCGACGTGCTGCCCGGGAGCCGGCAGGCGTTCGTGATGATGTGGAAAGGCTCGATCGGCTCCAACAGCGTCGGTGTGGTCGATCTCGGCAGCGGAGCGGTGACCGAGCTCACCGAGGGGTCATACGCCCGATACCTCGCCCCGGGGCTGATCGTCATCGGTGCGGCGGGCGGCCGCCTCCTGGTCTCCCGGTACGAGGCGCGGAAGAGCCGACTGGCCGATACCCCCGCGCTGGTGCTGGAGGGTGTGCAGGACGAGGTCGGCAATGGGACGGTGCAGTTCGCGGTCGCCGAGAACGGCACGCTGGTCTATCAGTCGGGGCAGGGCGGCGAGGTCAGCCCGGTGTGGGTGGACCGCAGCGGCCGCGACGTCCCGGTCGACACCAGCCTCAAGGGCGGCTTCTCATCCGTCAGCCTCTCGCCCGACGGCAGCCAGATCGCGCTGGCGCGGAATGCCGAGCGGGGGAGCCAGGTCTGGGTGAAGCAGCTCGGCACCGGGGCCTTCAGCCCCATCTCGCAGGAGATCCAGGATGCAGACCGGCCGGTCTGGACCCCGAATGGCCGCTCGGTCGCGTTTCTCGGCACCCGGGACGACCACCGGCGGGCCTGGATCCGGCGGGCCGACGGCAGCGACAGTGCCCGGGTGACCGGCGGCTTCGGCACCGAGTTCGACGAGATCGCCTTCGACCGCAGCGGTCGCTATACCCTGTTCCGCTCCGAGGGCTCGGCGGTGGGGACCCGGTATATCCTCCTGCTCGAGAACGGCAGGGACAGCGTCCCCCGACCTCTGGTCCGCTCGCGCTACGACAACTATGCGATGTCGCTCTCGCCCGACGGGCGCTGGCTGGCCTATGTCTCCGACGAGTCGGGCAACGCCGAGGTCTACGTGCGCCCGTTTCCCAGCGTGGATTCGGCCAAGTTCGCGGTATCGGTCGGAGGAGGCGTGGAGCCGCTCTGGCGGCGGGACGGCGGCGAGCTGTTCTTCCGGAACCCCCGCGGCGACATGTACGCAGCGACGATCGGCCCGGGCCGGCAGTTCGAGCACGGCGCGCCCCGATTCCTGTTCTCCCGGCCGGGGATGGCACTCCAGGAGTTCTACCGCAGCTACGATGTACATCCGGATGGCAAGCGGTTCCTGATGCTCAAGACCGGGATCGCCGAGGCGAGAGATCTGAGCGTGATCCTCAACTGGCGGCCCGAAACCCAGAGCGGCCAGAGGGCGGCGCGCTAGGCATTTCTTCACCCCGCGAGCCATGCGAATCCGCTACCAGATCGCCGCCGTCTTGCTCGCCGTCGGCCTCGGCGCGCTCACGGTCACGCTGCTATACGCCCCGAACGCGCTTCTGCGCATCCGCCGATCGGGAGCTGGCTCATCGAGCGCTTGCTGGTGCTCGCATCCCTCGCCGCGCTCGCGAGTGCCACCTTCATCGCGGCGTCCGCGCTGGTGGACTGGCTGGATCGCGTCATCGCCTGAGCCGCGCCTATGGAATCCTTCGCCGTCGGCTTCATGGTCCTGGTCGGAACGGCCGCGTTCATCGGTGCCGTGGTGGGCGCGATCGGCTGAGTTCATCTGCGTTTTCTGCGTTCATC
>DASSMN010000610.1:0-3675 GCA_035688885.1 Gemmatimonadales bacterium | reverse complement strand
GGGACCGTGGATCCGTGGCACCTGATCGATCCGCGCACAGCCTGGGTGACGGTCATTCTCATTGCCGCGCTCGGGTTCGTCAACTACGTCCTGCTCAAGTTGTACGGCGAGCGAGGAATCCTGCCGGGCTCGTTCTTCGGCGGCGTGGTGAACAGCACGGTGACCGTGGCCTACCTGGGCAAGCGGGTAGATGCGTCCGGTCACGGCAATGCCGAGCTGGCCTTTGGTGGCGTCGCGCTGGCTACCGCGGCGATGCTGCTGCGGAACGCGGTGCTGCTCGCGGTCATCTCCCCCTCTGCGGCGCTGGCTGCCGCCGTCCCACTGGCCCTCATGACGGTGACGGCGTTCCTGGTGGCGTTGCTGCGCCGCCGATCCGGGGCCGCCGGGAAGGACAGCGGCGACGGAGTGGCGGGCGTGCGCTCGCCGTTTTCGCTCGAGGCCGCGCTCCTGTTCGGCTTGATCTTCCTCGCGCTCCAGGTGATCGGTACCCTGGCAGATCGGGCACTTGGCCAGGCTGGCTTCTACGCCGTCAGCGTCATCGGCGGCACCGTATCGAGCGCCAGCGCGGTGGCCTCGGCGGGCACCCTTGCGGCGCGTGGGACCGTTGAGCCGGCCGTCGCGGGGGCCGGAGCCTTGCTGGCATCGGTGGCGAGCGCGGTAGTGCATCTGCCGGTCTTGGCCCGGGCCACCCACGACCGCCAGCTGACGCGGCGGGCTACCATGGTGATCGGGGCGGTTGTCGTGGCGGCCGTCGTGGGAGCCGGCGTGCAACTCATGTTGGGCGCGAAGCTGTAGTCACGCAGGTCGCTCGCCCATAGCGCTGCTCGGCGTTCATCACACAAGGGGGCGCGGGCGCCGCCGCTGACCCCGATCTCAGTCCGCCGGGGCCCGCGGCCTGGCCGTGAGCACTCGAGCCTAAGGCTGGTGACCCGTGCTTCACAGGCCTCTCGCTGGATGGCCGCTCTCTGCTCAGGGGTGCGCTCTGAGATACCGCACGGACGGGCATCCGGCCAGACCGGCACCTGGGGCGGCGTCGCGGAACCTCCTAGCGGACCGCTGGGCGATCCATGTCCCCGGCACGCCCTTGCCGATCCCGCATCCCCTGGCGAACTTACGCCCCGCTGGGAGTGGTGGCCGAGTGGCTGAAGGCACCGGTTTGCTAAACCGGCATAGGGGGTCAACCCCTATCGCGGGTTCGAATCCCGCCCGCTCCGTCCAATCAAGGTGAAAGGTGAGCTACCTCGCCTTTCACCTTTCCCGTATCCCCCGGGACCAGATGACCGCACCGCGTGTCCGCTTTGCACCCTCGCCCACTGGCTACCTCCACGTCGGTGGAGCGCGCACGGCTCTGTTCAACTGGCTGTTCGCCCGACATACCGGCGGCAGCATGGTGCTTCGCATCGAGGATACCGACCGCGAGCGCAGCACCGACGCCCATACCCGGGTCATCCTCGACGGGCTCACCTGGCTTGGCATCACCTGGGACGAGGGTCCGTTCTTCCAGGGCGAGTACGGCGCCAGGCACCGCGCGGATGCCGAGCGGCTGCTCGCCGAGGGCAAGGCGTACCGCTGCTTCTGCACCCGCGAGGAGCTCGACGCGCAGCGCGCGCGAGCCGAGGCCGCGGGTGGCGGGTATCGCTACGACCGGCGCTGTTACCGGCTGACGCCCGCCGAGCTCGACGAGCGGCTGGCCCGCGGCACGCCGTTCACCATCCGGTTCCTGCTGCCTGACGACGAGATCGCCTGGGACGACGCGGTGCACGGCCGCATCAGCTTCCAGGGGGCCGATCTCGACGACTTCGTGATCCTTCGGAGCGACGGCACCGCGATCTACAACCTGGCCGTCGTGAGTGACGACATCGCCATGCGGATCAGCCACGTGATCCGCGGCGACGACCACATCTCCAACACGCCGAAGCAGATCGCGCTGTACCGCGCCTTGGGCCACCCGCTGCCGGTGTTCGCCCACGTCCCGATGATCCTCGGCACCGATGGGAAGAAGCTGTCCAAGCGCCATGGCGCCACGGCGGTGGGCGATTACCAGCATCAGGGCATAGTGCCCGCCGCCATGCGGAACTTCCTGGCTCTGCTGGGCTGGTCGCCGGGTGGCGATCGCGAGATTCTGCCCGAGGACGAGATGGTGGCGCTGTTCACGCTCGAAGGGATTCAGAAGAAGGCCGCGGTGTTCGACACCACCAAGCTCGAGTGGATGAACGGCGAGTACCTTACCGCCCTTCCCGCGGCCGACCTGATTGCGGCGGTACGCCGGGAGCTCGAGTTGATGGGCGTCGCCGTGGGCGACCGCGACCTGGTTCCGTTGATCGACGCGGTGAAGGGGCGCGCCCGGACCATGCTGCAGATGGCCGAGCGGGTGGCCGTTCGGCTCGATCCGTCGAGGGCGGCGGTCGATGCCAAGGGCGAGGCCCTCATTCGCAAGATGGGCCCGGCCTTCGCGGCCAACCTCGAGCATGCTCTCCGTGCCCTGGAGCCGCTGCCGCCGAACCAGTGGACGCCCGATTCCATTCTGGAGGCTCTCAAGCGGATGGCGGAGACTCACGGCCTCAAGCTGGGCGATGCGATGCAGCCGATCCGGGTCGCGCTCACCGGCTCGACCGTGTCCGAGCCGGTGAACGAGCTCCTGGCGGTGATCGCGCGGGACACCGCTTTGCTGCGCCTGCGCGACGTGGCCGGCCGCTATCGCACCGGCGGCGACTCGCCGGCACCGGCATGATCCGCCGGGCCGGCCTCGCGCTGGCCCTCGCCGGCGCGGTGGCCTGCGCAGGTAAGCCGCCTTCCCCTCCTCAGCCCAAGCCCGCGCCGGATACCACGGCCGCGCGCCCGGCTCCGCCGCCGTTGCCGCCACCCGTGCCGCTGGCCCCTCCACCACCCAAGCCCGCCAGCCTGCGCCTCGCGATGGTCGGTGACATCAACCTGGGCACCGCCACGCTCCCGGACGGCGTTCCGCCCGACAGCGGCCGAGGGCTGCTCGACGCGGCGCGCCCGGCGCTCGTCGGCGACCTGGTCGTCGGCAACTTCGAGGGCGTGCTGGCGGATACCGGCACCTCGGACAAGTGCGAACGGCTCCGCGCGGCTGAGCCACCGCCGGAGCGCATGGTGCGCCGCCGGCGCCACCGCCGCCCGGCGGTGGACACCGCGAGCGTCCGCCCCGGCTGCTACGCCTTCCGCACGCCGACCGCGCTGGCGCCTCGCCTGGTCGAAGCCGGCTTTACCGATCTCAACCTGGCCAACAATCACGCCAACGATTACGGGACGGCGGGCCGTGAGTCCACCGAGCGCATCCTCGACAGTCTCGGGCTTCGGCGGTACGGGCCGCTGGGACACATTACCATCGACACCGTGCGACGCGGGGACAGCGTCGCGACGGTCGGGCTGATCGGGTTCGCCACTTACCCGTTCGCCTACGATCTGCTCGACATCGCGCGGAGTGCACAGGTGGTGGACTCGGTGCGGCCGCTGGTTGACCTGCTGGTCGTCACCTTTCATGGCGGCGCGGAGGGCGTGCGGGCCCTCCGCGTACCGGAGACGGCGGAGTCGCTGGGCCGCGAGCCGCGCGGCGAGCTCCGCCGCTGGGCCCGTGCCGTGATCGACGCCGGCGCCGATGCGGTGGTCGGCCACGGGCCCCACGTGCTTCGCGGCATCGAGTTCTACCGCGGG
>DASSMN010000583.1:0-12651 GCA_035688885.1 Gemmatimonadales bacterium | reverse complement strand
GATGTCGGCACCGAGGTGCGCACGCTCGCGCGGGGCGACGTGGTGATTGCACCATTCGCGTGGTCGGACGGCACCTGCGAGTTCTGCCGCCGCGGGCTGCAGACCTCCTGCCTCCACGGCGGCTGGTGGGGCGGCGACCTGGACGGCGGGCAGGGCGAGGCGGTGCGGGTGCCGCAGGCGGACGGCACGCTGGTGGTGCTGCCCGTGGATCGGGACCACGAGCTGATGCCGTCACTGCTCACCCTGTCCGACGTCATGGGCACCGGGCACCACGCGGCGGTCAGCGCCCAGGTCGGCCCCGGCAAGGCCGTGGCCATCGTCGGGGACGGCGCGGTCGGTCTGTGCGGCGTGATCGCCGCCCGCCGGCTCGGCGCGGAGCAGATCATCCTGCTGGGCCGGCATCCTGCCCGTATCGCGTTGGCCAGGAAGTTCGGCGCCACCGACATCGTGAGCGAACGGGGCGACGAGGCCATCGAGCGGGTGCGGCAGCTCACCGGCGGCCTGGGCGCGCACTCGGTGCTCGAATGCGTCGGGCTGGACCAGGCGACCGTGACCGCGCTGAGCATCGTGCGGGCGGGCGGCGCCGTGGGCCGGGTGGGCGTTCCCCAGGACGAGGTGATTCCAGCCTCGCTGCCGACCTTCTTCAAGAACGTCACGATCGCCGGCGGCCCGGCACCGGCGCGCGCCTACATCCCGGAGCTCCTGCCGGACGTGCTGGCCGGGCGGATCAATCCCGGTCTGGTGTTCGACCGCGTGACCGGGCTCGACGGCGTGCCGGACGGGTATCGGGCGATGGACGACCGGGAAGCCATCAAGGTGATGATCGAGCTCTGAGCCGAAGCAATCGCCCACCAGCAGGCGTCCTCCCAGTGCGTTCCCCTTCTCGCTCGATACCTGCCGCCCCAGTGCGGCCATTGACGGGTCGACCGGCGGCTCGTATTTCCACTGGGTGACCAACCACGACACCGCATCGCGCTGGCAAGCTGAGCCCGGCCCTTTCCTTCCGAGAACACGGTGAGCTGGCTGTTTCCCGACGAGCGGCGCTTCTTCGACGACTTCAGCGCGATCGCGGCGCGTCTCACCACGGTGGCGACGCTGCTCGAGCAGGGCCTGGACCAGCCGGCACGGCTGCCCGAGACCGTCGCCAGCATCGATCGGGTGCAGGCGGAGACCGACACCGCCGCGCACGAGCTCGACCTGCACATGGATCAGCTGTTCATTCCGCCCATGGACCGGGAGGACATCCATCTCCTGTCCACCCGTCTCGCGCTGGTGGCGGATTTCATCGGCGGCGCGGCCCGCCGAGCCGTGAGCCTCCGCGCGACCACGCGGCGCGAGCCGGCCGTGGCCCTGGCCCGGCTCGTGGTGCGCGCCGTGCGCGAGATCGAGGCCGCGGTCCGGCACATCCGCACCGGCGACCAGGTGCTCGCCCGGTGTGAGGCCATCAAGCAGATCGAGGAAGAGGGCGACGCGATCTGGGGGGCCGCGGTCGAGGAGCTGTTCGCCGGGACACCCGATCCCGTCGAGGTGATCCGGTGGAAGGCGCTGTACGACCAGCTCGAGGACACGCTCGACGCGTGCGACGACGTGGCCAACGAGCTGGAGACCATCACGGTCAAGCATGCCTGAGCGGTCAGCGCTGCCGGCCAGGCCCAACCCCAGGGAGAAACCGGGAATGAGCAGCAGACGCATTCGCGCGATCGCGGTCCTGACGGCACTGGCCGGCGTCTCGTTCGTCAGCGCCGCGTCGGCCCAGGCCGCGTCTCACGACAAATACGCGGTCAAGGTGCCGGGCGGGCTCGCGTTCTCCGAGTTCCGGGGCTACGAGGGCTGGCAGCTCGTCTCGATCAGTCAGGACGGCGGCCTGATGGCCGCGATACTCGCCAATCCGGTGATGATCCGGGCCTACGAGGCCGGCGTCCCCGGCAACGGCAAGCCGTTTCCCGACGGGTCCAAGATGGCCAAGCTCCACTACGTCCCGACCAAGATGAAGACCTTCCCCGCGGCCACCGTCCCGGGCGCCCAGCACGACGTGGACTTCATGGTGAAGGACAGCAAGCGATTCGCCGACAGCGGCGGGTGGGGATGGGGCGCGTTCGAGTACGACTCGACCTCCCACACCTTCACCCCCGCCGACATGACGGCCAAGCCGCCGCAGGGGCACGACGCCAAGTGCGGCTTCGCCTGCCACACGCTGGTCAAGAGCCGGGACTTCGTGTTCACGGATTACGCGGCGCGGTAGCCGGTAACCGGAACGCCAAACCGCCGTCGAGAGTCCGGTTCTCTCGACGGCGGTTCAGTTTTCCCGACGTGCTGCCCTGCCCCTGCCCCTGCCCCTGTGCCGGTTCAGCCGCTCCGGCATCACGCCGCGGGCCGGACGTCGCCGCCCGACTCCGGGGCTTCACCCGATCCCGGTCCCGGCTGCCCCAGGATGGTGCGGGCGCTGATCCACTCGCCCAGCAGCTTGGGGTCGTTCTTGAAGCGGATCCGGTTGCGGGCGTCGAGGGTCCGAACGATCCCGCGCGCTTCGTTGCCGAGGTCCGTGAGGTGCGGCGTGGCGCCCATGTGAACGGCGCGTGACTCGTTGACCACCGTGATGGCGGCCTCGAGCTGTTCCAGCAACCCCTGGTAGAGGTCCAGCACGGCATCCGACACGCCGTACCTCCCGAGCACCTCCCGGTTGGCCCGGGCCTCCTCCAGCAGGGCCCGGGCGGCCACCAGGTGGCCGTCGAAGCTGTTCCCGCTCGGCTGGAACTGGATCTGGGTGGGCAGGCTGGGCGCATCCCGACCGGCCAGCTCGGCGGCCCGGACGACCGTCGCGATCGGCCCCATCCGCAGCTCACGGTCGATGCGCTGCTTGTCGAGCGAGCCGGTGTGCCGGTCCATGAGCGCGTTCCGCTGCACGGCCTCTTCCTGCTCCAGCTGGCCGACGACACCCTTGAGCTTCTCCACCAGCACGATGTGCCCCGCGTCGCTGTCGGGGTGCCGCTCGCTGAACAACACGACTCGCACCGCCATCTCCTTGGTCCTACGTTCTCGACTCTTCATACTCCCCTCGACGTATGTGCGCATCCCGGGTGACCCGGCACCCATCGGCGCGCCTACTCCAGCTCCATGATGTGATCGCGAAGGATCGGATATCACGCGGGTTGATGACCGACCGCGAGCGACGAGATGCATCGGATGTGCCAGAAGCTGCGCGCGAAAAAATCTCGCGCTAGAATGCAGGCGAGTCGCGCGCGCGCCGCGCGCGCAACGTCACACACTCGAAAGAGATGAGCGCGGAGCGCGCGCCTCGATGCGCTCGCGACCCACGCCGATGTTTTTCATGACCACACCGCGTATGCCTCACGCCCCGTCCTCCGATGAGGACAGTGCCAACGATGAAGCGACACGATCCGACCGTCCGACCACCCGACCGTCCGTCCTCCGAAAGGCCTCCACCTTTGCCCGACCCACGCCCCTGGCACCCCGCCCACCCCGGCGGCCGCTTCCGAAACCCGTGGCCGGACAGCGAGCCGCACGGGCTGGGCGACCTGCTCCGCTGGGCGCGCGAGCGCCGCGCCCAACCGCACGCGCCCACCCCGCCGCGGGGCAGCTTTCCGGTGGCGACGCCCGTGGTGGCCTACCCCGCCGCCCCGCCCGCCGAGCGGCGGGCCACCTGGATCGGCCATTCGACCGTGCTGCTCCAGCTCGGCGGGGTCAACCTGATCACCGACCCGGTGTTCAGCCAGCGGGCCTTTCCGCTGCAGTGGCTGGGGCCCCGCCGCGTCATGGATCCCGCCCTGGCCCTGGAGCGCCTGCCGCCACTGGACATCGTGCTGCTCTCGCACGACCACTACGACCACCTCGACCGGCCGGCCGTGAAGCGGATCGCGCGGGCGCATCCCGGCGCGACCTGGGTCGTGCCGCTGGGTCTGGGCCGCTACGTCCGAGGCTGGGGCGCCCGCGAGATCGTCGAGCTCGACTGGTGGCAACCGGCTCAGGTCCATGGCCTCCGGGTCACCGCCACGCCCGCCCGCCACTTCAGCAACCGGCGTCTGGGCGACCGCAACCGCTCGCTCTGGTGCGGCTACGCGGTGGCGGTCGACGGCTGGCGGGCGTGGTTCGCCGGCGACTCGGCCTACCACCCCGGCTTCGGCGACATCGGCGCCCGCACCGGCCCGTTCGATCTGGTGATGGTGCCCATCGGCGCCTACGACCCGCGCTGGTTCATGGAACGGGTCCACGTGGACCCGGAGGAGGCGGTGCGGACCTATCGGGACCTGGTCACCGCGCACCCCGACGCGCCGCGGCCGCTGATGCTCGGCATTCACTGGGGAACCTTCCGGCTCACCGACGAGCCGATGGACGAGCCGCCCAGGCGGACGCTGGCGCGGTGGCGGGAGGCTGGGTTGGCGGAGGATCGGCTCTGGATCGCAGCGTTCGGAGAGACGCGGGAGCTGGGTCGAGCGCCATGATAGGCGACGGAGACTATGGCGCCGCGATGGTTGTCTCCTTCGGGGGAATTCGCCGGCTCGAGGGTGAAGTGGCTGACCGTCAGGCAAGATCCGTCGCGGTGGGGTCAAGAGTCTCGGCTGCCGACAGAAGGGCGTCGGCTCGAGGCCGGCGGGTGCCGCATTCGAGAGGGGATGGGACGACTCAGCGTTGAAGTGCCTCGGCTTCGGGGAGAAAATGGTCGGCTTTCGGTCGACATTCGTCAGATTGGGGTGGAAAGTCGTCAGCGTCGAGGCGAAGGTCGCCAGCATCGAGGTGAAAGTCGTCCGCGCGAGGTGAGGGTCGTCAGCGTTTAGGCGCAGGCCATCGGCGCCCAGGTGCAGGTCATCGGTGTCGAGGTGAAGCTCATCAGCCCCCAGGTGCAGGTCATCAGTGTCGAGGTGAAGGTTGTCAGCGTCGAGGCGCAGGGCGTCGGCGGCGAGGTGCAGCGGGTCGGCGGCGAGGCACAGGGCGTGAGCGTCGAGGTGCAGGGCGTCGGCGGCGAGGTGCAGGGCTTGAGCGTCGAGGTGCAGGGCGTCGGCGGCGCGGCACAGGGCGTCGGCGGCGCGGCGTCGGAGCTGCGTCATCAGATTGTTACCCGGCGCGCCAGCGCACGATCGACCGGCGCGCGGCTATTCTCCCGAATCCCGGCCTGACCCCCCATGACCGTTCAGCACGATCCCTCCCGCTCCCGCTTCCTCGTCGCCCTGCCGGACGGGGATGCCGAGCTGGTCTACGCCATGTTCGCCGACGATGTGATGGACCTGCAGCACACCGAGGTGCCCGCTTCGGGCAAGGGGAAGGGTGTCGGCGACGCGCTGGTGCGGGCCGCGCTCGCCCATGCGCGGGATCGCGGTTTCCGGGTGATGGCCAGCTGCCCGTACGTCCAGGCGTGGCTCCGGCGGCATCCCGGGGAGCGGCCGTAGGTCAAAGTCCTGCATGGCCTGAACGGGCCATGTCCGGCCATCGGGGCCCGACGTACTTTGGAACCATGGGCAGTCCGGAGCTCCGTTTCAGCGGCCTCCAGCAACCGCTGGTGCTCGTGGTGGACGACGAGCCCCTCATGCGGCGAATCCTCACCCTGTCCCTCCAGGACGAGTACCGGGTGATGACCGCCGCCGACGCCCAGGAAGCGTTCGAGATCTTCAGCGCCATGCGGCGGGACATCGCGGCGGTGGTGACCGACATCCGGCTCCCGAGAATCGACGGCCTGAGCCTGGCCGAGACGCTCCGCTCGTTGGGCGAGCCGCCCCCCATCCTGTTCATCTCCGGCTACAGCGCACCGGTCGAAGTCCCTGGGCCCTTCCTCGCCAAGCCGTTCGCGCCCGAGGACCTGCTGGCTTCGGTGCGGCTGCTCATCGCGGGATACGATCGCTTGACCCGCGCCTGAACCCTCTGGCGGGTTCGGTGGGCGCAAAAAGAAGGGGCGGAGCGCGGCGATGTTGCCGCGCTCCGCCCCTTTGCGCTGCGCCCGGGTCAGCGGCCGAAGTTCATGGCCCCCATCAGACCGAACGACGCGTTCGCGCCGGTGAGCCCGATCGGGACGCTGACGCTCGGGTTCAGGCTGAAGCGCGAGTTGAACAGGAAGCCGGTGCCCAGCGTGAGCAGCCCGTAGCTCTGCGAGTCGGACGCGCTGCTGGTGCCGTTGTCCACGCTGGCGCGGGTGTTGGCGAACTGGAACGCGGCGTTGGGCACGAACCGAAGCTGTGGGTTCCGGCCCAGCAGCGCGCCCACCGAGGCGCCGAACGAGAAGGTGCGGCTCGAGAGATCGACGCCGCTCCCCAGCACGTTGTTGGGGCCCGAGCTCAGGCCCAGGGCGGCGACGGGGCAGAGCTCCGCGGTCCGGCTCGCATGCAGCGGGATCTGGTAGCCGCCGCCCAGGTTCAGGTCGAACGAGGAGGCGTTGTACGGATCGTACGACGTACTGCCGATGCCCGCCTTGCCGTAGAAGCTCTTGGGGGTGCCGTACCCGAAGTTGGCGCCGAAGCTGTCGCCGCCGTCGGCGAACTGGGCCCCGCCCGACACCTGCATCTTGCCGCTCGAAAAGGCCGGCATGCCGGCGCAGGTCTGGGCCGCCGCCTGCGAGCTCAGGTAGAGGGGAAAGGCCAACGAAAGAATGAGAATGCGCCGCATGTCTGTCTCCCGGCTGTGGTGGTGCCGTCCGTGCTCAGGCAACCGGACGGTCTCGCGGCATGCGAGACTCCTGGCTTTGCGTCCCCGCCTCGCGACGGGTTTGCCTTGATCTGGGGCTGGTGGCCGGACTTGCGGTCCACCCGGGCCGAGGCGCGGCAACCCTCGTGCCGGGCGGAGTGCAAGCTCATGCATCCGACCGGGTTGGACACTGCCAGGACTGTTTCAATCAGAGGCCCCAGGCCCCTCCGGTCTCGGGCATGACCTGCTGGAGCAGGGTGGGACGCACCGCAATGGCGCCCGAGAAGGGCCGGCTGTACGCGGCGATGAGGACGAGCGAAGCGGCCGCGCCGGTCGCGAAGATGGCGAGGATGATCCGGTTGGCCGGACGATTGTCGCAGTGGACCATGGCGATCGCGATCAGCATGAGAATGACCTGGGCCAGCAAGGCGCCCCACTTGACGCCGTCCACGGTCGAGGCGCTCAGCATGATCCGCTGGCGCCGGGACTCGAGCACGGTCTGGATGGCCGTCACCAGCTCCCGCTGCGCGATGGTCTGGCCGGGCGTGTGGGGCTCGACGTCCAGCGCGAGCTTGAGCGCCTGCGCGAGCGCGGTGGGAACGATGGTGAGCGTCGCGTCCCGCCGCGCCATGGCGGGCCACTCCTCCCGCACCGCCGTCTGGATGTGCTGCCGGATCAGCGCGCGGAGCCGGTGCTCGGTCTCGGCGGGAAACTCGTCCCCCAGGAGGACGGCGGCGCGGAGGGCGCTGGCCTCGCGGTTGACCATCGTGTTCGCGCGGTCGGCGTCGCTCCACACCTGCGCGGCGAGGAACCCGACCAGCAGCGCGAAGATCACGGCGAGCGGCGGCAGCATGCCCGGGGAAATCGCCTTGAAGGCGCGGAGCCGATCGCCGACGGCCAGCCGGGTCACGACCAGGTAGGTGATCGCCGTGACGATCCAGACCGCGACCATGATCACCGCCGACATCGGGATGACAGGCAGGTTCAGCATCCAGTCCATGGTTCGTTCCCGGGTGGAGGATTTGGTGCGCTGCGGATGGAACGAGAGTGAACGTGGTTTACCGGCAGCCGCCGGCCGCGAGGCCCACGTCGGCATCGAGCCGCAGGGTGTCCGGCGGGGGGGTACCCAGCCGGAGCTCGATGGTCGCCCCCGAGAGCTCGCGCGGCGCGCCGCTCGCGAGCGTCACCTCGAGCGCCACCGTGGCTGGACCGGGAACGGCAAACGCCGGCTCGAGCTCCACGGCATAGCGGCCGTGGGCGTCGGTGACGACCGGCCCGACTCGCTGGTCCACCGGGCGAGCCTGTCCGGACTGGTCCTGACGCAGGTGGACCGTCACCCCGACATCTGCCACCGGGCGGCCGCACTCGAGCACCGTCCCCTGCACCGCACCCGAGACCGGCGCGCCGGCCGAGACCGCGAGATCGCCGCCTGCGACGCACCCGGCGAGCGTGGCGACCAGCGCCGCCAGCCCGACACGCCGCCTTGCGCGGGGCCGCTCGCGGTTGCGGTCCATCGAAGCGCCTAGGCCTCGCGGGCCGGCTTCTCGGCCAGATACGCGAAGCGCGACAGGCGGCGCTCGACCGACAGCGTCTCCACGCAGGCGAGGAAGCGCTGCAGGCCGTCGAAGTTGGCCTGCCCTTCCCGGGCGACGAGCGCCTCGCGGTGCCGGGCTCGCGCGCCCTTCCACCGCGCGGCGACTTCGGCCGCGTTGGCGGTCACGTCCCGCACCTCGCGCACGGCGAAGCCGGCCTCGCGCAGCATCGCCTCGTTCACGCCCGGCGGCACGAAGAGATAGAACCCGATCGAGCTTCGGGTGGCGAGCTCCTGGTGAGAGACCACGCCGGTCACCACCATCGCATCGGTGAACAGCGCCCGGCCGCCCGGCTTGAGCACCCGATACCACTCGCGCAGCACGGCCGGCCGGTCGGCGATGTGGCACATGGCGTCGTTGGAGATCACCGCGTCGAAGCTGCCGTCGGCAAACGGCAAGGGCCGGCTCGCGTCCACCGCCTCGAAGCGGGTCCGGCCGGCGATGCCCCGGGCCTCGGCGAGCGCGGCGGCGTTGCGGATGCCGTGCGCGTTGATGTCCACGCCGGTCACCCGGCAGCCGCGCTGGCCGGCCAGGTACACGGCCGGGCCGCCCGAGCCGCTGCCGACCTCGAGCACCTCGGCGCCGGCGCCGATGCCGAGCCGGTCGGCGAACTCGAGCCACTCGCGCGCGGTGAGCCAGCTGCTCTGGCCCAGGTCTTCGCCGTAGGCCTCGGCGCGCACGGCGCGCTCGGCGTCGCTTCCGAAATCGGCGTAGACGTTGTCGTACAGGTTGACGGTGCTGGTCATGATGGCCTCCGTCGGCGCTACGCCGCGGGAAGCAGGATGAGCTTGCCGTGGGTCTGCCGCTGCTCCAGCCGCCGATGCGCCTCCGCCGCGTCGGCCAGCGGAAACGATTGGCCCACGGTCACGCGGAGCCGGCCGGCGAGCACCAGCTCCTGGAGCTCGCGCCGGGCGGAATTCCAGCGCTCGGGCGGGTCGGCCGCCAGCCAGAAACTGCTCACGCGGAGGTTCCGCGGATAGAGCTCGTCGGGATGGATCGGCGCAGGCGAGCCGCCGGCCTCGCCGAAGCAGACCAGCTGACCGTAGAGGCCGAGCACCGCGAGGCTCTCCGCCTGGGTAGGCGCTCCGACGGAATCGAACACGGCGTCCACCCCTCGCCCATCGGTGTGCTCCCGAGCCAGCGCGACCGACTCGGGGCCGTAGGGGAGCGCGGTGGCCCCCAGCGCTCGAATCCGCTCGCGCTTGCTCTCGGACGACGCGGTGCCGAGCACCCGCACGCCGCGCTGCAGCAGCAGCTGGACCAGCAGCACGCCGACGCCGCCGGCGGCGGCATGCACCAGCGCGGTCTGGCCCGGCGCGAGCGCGGTGGCGAAGTGCGCCAGGCCGTAGGCGGTGAGGCCCTGAGCCGGCAGCGCGGCTGCCACCGGCATCTCGATCCCGTCGAGCAGCGCGAACAGCGCGCTGGCCGGCGCCACGGTGTATTCGGCGTAGGTGCCGCTGGTGCGCATGGCCCAGAAGGCGACGCGGCGGCCGAGCCAGCCGCGGTCCACGCCCTCGCCCACAGCCTCGACCACGCCCGCGGCCTCGTTGCCGGGGATCCAGGGGAGCGCCGGCGGGTCGTAGATCCCGCGGCGGCGCTCGGTATCGGAGAAGTTGACGCCGACCGCCTCGAGGCGGACCAGGACCTGGCCGGGGCCGGGCTCGGGAACCGGGTGCGTGCCCAGGGCGAGCACCTCGGGACCACCCAGGCCGTGCACCACGATGGCTTTCATGACGCGTCCTGCGTGGGGCTCGGGATCACCCGCACCTTGGACGTTCGGCGCGGGAAGCCCAGCTCGGACAGGGTGTCGGCGGTGACGTCCGGTTCCGAGGGCGGGCGGACCGCCCCGGTCAGCCAGTCGCGGAACATGCGGAGGTTGGCGGGGGTGAGCTCGAAGTTGATCTCGGGGGCGGCCCAGTCCAGGAGCACGCGGCCGACCAGGTCGTCGTCGTCATCCCAGCGGAAGTGATCGGACGCAACGATGGCGAAGGCGATCGGCTCGAGCGCGGAGGCGGGGAGCGTTTCCGCCAGCGCGGCATCGCACAGCCGCAACACCATTTCCGCCGTCACCACGGTCTCCTGGCCCGCGGGAAGATCCTCGATGTGGATGCGGCGGCTCGCGCGACCGACCGGCTCGACCGCGTCGCGCGCTTCGGCGGCGAGGCGGCCGGGCGGCGTCGCACCCAGCAGGAAATCGCGGATGGTGGCTTCCTTCACAGCTGGTGTGCTCCAGGGACGGGTGGGCAGACCGAGATGGCAGCCGACAGGAAATTAGCTGAGGAGCGCGGCGGGCGTGGCCGGCCCCTGGCGACACAGATCCGATCGGCCGCCGGCAGCGTTCCTGAGCGGTTGTCCATCACACGCCACTCGAGGAGCGCGCATGCCTTCACTTCGAAGCTGTTCCACCGCCGCAGCCGTGGTGCTCGCGGCCACTCTGTCCCCTGCCCTGCTGGCCGCCCAGCAGGACTCCGCCATGATGTCGCACGACTCCATGATGGCCATGCCGGCGGATACCGGCATGGCCATGTCCCACGACAGCATGATGATGCACGACGAGAAGACGATGGACCACGGCAACATGATGGGCCACGACGAGGGCATGAGCTTCGTCGGCACCGGCGGCCAGAAGGCGGCCGGCGGGTACCAGCTGACCGAGAGCCCGGGGGGGAAGCGCCAGCTCACGCTGGGCAACGACTTCTCGGTGACCCCGGGGTCCGATCTCTACCTGGTGCTGGCCAACGGCTCCGCGCCGGACAACAAGGCGCTCTGGATCGGGAAGCTCAAGCAGCCGGCCGGCACCCAGACGTTCGACCTGCCCAAGGGGAAGGACCTCACGGGCTACACCACGCTGCTGGTCTACAGCAAGAAGACCAAGCAGGCGGTCGCGAGCGCGGACTGGCACGCGACGTCGGGCAAGATGATGGAGCACCAGTAGGCCCCGCCTCGATCGGACCCGCACCCGAGGGTGCGGGTCTCTCTCCTGAGTGGTCACGAAGGTTTGCGGGAAGCCGGTCGCCGATGCACAATTGAGCCGCCGCAGGAAGCACGACTCGACTGCCATTCCGGCCACCGGAGGACACATGGCCCCGATCAACGAACTCGACCGCTTTCGCGCCGTCTGGAACATGGAGGCGCAGCTCACCAACCGCCTGCTCGAGACGCTCCCGCCCGACCAGTACGATTTCCGGCCCGACCCCGGCGGCCGCTCGCTGGGTGAGATGGCCTGGCACCTGGCGGAGATCGATGGCTACATCAGCTACGGCCTGTCGAAGGGAGCGGTGACGTTTCAGGACGCGCCCCCCAACATGCAGCGGCCTCGCGAGGTGAAGCTGCTCGCGCCGGGGTACCGCCGGGTCCACGACGACGCCGTGGCGCGCCTCGCGAACCTGACCGAGGACCAGCTCGACAAGGAGATTCCCTTCGCCGACCGCCGGATGTCGATCCGCGACATCCTGTGGGGCGCGATGCTGATGCACCTGATTCACCATCGGGGTCAGCTGTCGCTGATGTGCCGGCTCGCGGGCGGCACCCCGCCGGGCATCTACGGGCCCAACCGGGAGGACATGGCCGCGATGCGGGAGCGGATGCAGACGGCGAAGGTTTAGCCGGAGCCTACTGGCAGGGGTGGATCAGGAAGGCCGGGATCCACTGCGCCACGAGCACCATCACGAAGAGGGCGCTGACCAGGATGCCGAGCGTGGCCAGGAAGTCCCGCTCGGCCTGCCGCGCGCGCCACGCCACCACCAGTCCCCCCAGCGCCACCACCAGGAAACCCGCGTGCAGCACGTGCTGCCAGAGGAGCGTCCCCGCGGCACAGCTGGGCCGCACCAGCATGTAGCCCAGCTGGAGGCTGGTGAGCCAGGCCGCCGGCGCGAGCAGCAGGCCGGTCCAGAGCGCCCGGAGCCGGCCCGCCTGGGGAATGTTGGTGCGGGTGTCGGTCATGGGCCCGTGAAGTACGGCGTGAGGAAGGTGATCGCGGCGAGCGGGACCCAGACGCTGGTCATGAAATACCAGTAGAGCGCGCCGTCGGAGACGGCGGCGATGTCGCGCTGCTCCAGGTTGGGGCTGAACATGAGGCCGGTCTGCCCCAGCGTCTCGATCGCCTCGACCAGCAGCAGGGTGCCGTGGGCGACCAGAATGGCCCACGCCGCCGTGCCATAGGCATTGTGGTCCCAGCGCACGTTGAGCGACACCAACTCGAACCCGCGCAGCACGCACATGACGACCACCAACAGCGACATGATGACCATGCCGGCCCGGACGGTGGCCAGGTCGAGCCGGCGCGCGGCGCGATCGATCAGGACCATGGGGATGTTGCTCGCCACCATCAGCGCCACCTGGACCGCCGGCGCGGTGAGGTTGGGCGCCGGCGCATAGGCGGGCGCCCACTGGCCGACGGTGACCCGGAGGTAGAGGTAGGTCATCGCGCAGA
>DASSMN010000105.1:0-3834 GCA_035688885.1 Gemmatimonadales bacterium | reverse complement strand
TCCATCGATACCGGGTCGGGCGACGTGACCGGCAGCGACTTCGACAGCGACGAGCTGTCGGTGGACACCGGGTCGGGCGAGATCCGGATCGGCAACGTGGCCTCGCCGCGGCTCTCGCTCGAGACCGGGAGTGGCGGCGTCACGGCCGACCTTCGCCGCGACGTCAGCTCACTGCAGGTCGAGACCGGCTCGGGCGACATCGCGATCCACGCACCGGCCACGCTGGGCGCCGCGATCGAGATCGAGACCTCGAGCGGGGACATCGAAACCGATTTTCCGCTGCTGGTCACCCGGCAGAGCCGGGATCACATGGTGGGGACGGTCGGGGACGGGAAGGGGACCATCGCGATCGAGACCGGGTCGGGCGGGATCAAGCTGCTCAAGTCGAATTGAGGCCCAGGGCATCGGCGTAGCTCGAGCCCTGCGCCATCCGATCGTACAGCGCGCTCAACGTCTCGGGGGCGCCCGCCAGGAAGCGGCAGCGGGCGTCGCCCCGGGAGCGGCACTCCACCTCCATCACCGCCACCAAACCGTCGGACAGGCGGCCGAAGAAGTCGGCCAGCAGCCCGCAGGTCAGATGGCAGGACGGGAACTCGCCCCGGGTCTCGTCCGACGCCTCGGCCCACTCGGTCGAGTCGAGGGCCAGCACCGCCGGGCCGAGCCGGCTCACGGTCAGGGTGCCCCACCCCAGCTCACTGAAGAACTGCGACAGCACGTCGCTCAGGTACTCCGCGTCGAGATCGGATGGACGCTCCACCCCCCGGGTGGCGACCAGCCATTCCGCGAACTCGGCGTACAGCTCCTCGCCGCCGGCAAAGCCGGCTTCCTGGAGGTAGCTCGCGGCCTGGAGCCCGGTATCGCGCTCGAGCGCGGCGCGGAGCTGATGGAGCACCTTGCGACCTAGGCGGAGGCCGGGACGATGGGCGTGCGTTGGCTGAGCGCTCATGGCGATGATCGGGTGGGGACGATCGAAGTTAACCGGCGACGGCGGTGATGGTAAACCCCCGCAGGTTCGCTCGCACCCGAGGATCGCACCAACGTAACGCAGCGCCCCCCTTTCCTTCCCCTTCTCAGCCGCTTACGCCTTTCCCACGCGCCGCAGCAGCTCCGCCTCATCGATGATCTCGACGCCGAGCGCGCGCGCCTTTTCCAGCTTGCCACCCGCCTCTTCGCCGGCCACCACCGCATCGGTCTTCTTGCTCACGCTGCCCGCCACGCGGCCACCGGCCGACTCGATGAGCTCGGTGGCCTGGGTGCGAGAGAGCGTGGGCAGCGTACCGGTGAGGACGTAGGTCTGGCCGAGCAGCGCTCCATCGGTTGACGTTGCGCGGGGCTCGGTGAAGTCGAGTCCGGCTTTTCTGAGCCGCTCGATGAGCGCCTGGTTGCGGCGCTCGGCGAAGAACGCGACGACGGCCTCGGCGATCGCGCCGCCGACGCCGGGCACATCGTTGATCGCGGCCTCGTCGGCCTGCATGAGGGCGTCCATGGTGCCGAAGCGGCGGCCCAGGAGCTGCGCGACGGTCTTGCCAACGTGGCGGATGCCGAGGGCGAAGAGGAGCACCGAGAAGGGGCGGGCCTTCGAGGCCTCGATGGCGGCGACCAGCTGGCCGGCCGACTGCTCGCCGAATCGATCCAGCTCGATCAGTCGCGCGGCGGTGAGGTCGTAGAGGTCGGCGACGTTCTCGATCAGATGGTGGTCCAGGAGCTGGCGCACGCGCTCGTAGCCCAGGCCCCGGATGGCCATGGCGTCGCGCGACGCGAAGTGGACGATGCCCTCGAGCACGCGGCCGGGGCAGGAGACGTTGGGGCAGTAGCGCATCGCCTCGCCGGCGGGGCGCTCGGCTGGAGTGCCGCAGGCGGGGCAGCGGTTTGGCATGTGGAACGGCTTGCCGCGGTCGCCCGGGTGCACTCCCTCGAGCACCGGGCGGAGGATCTGGGGAATCACCTCGCCGGCCCGGATGACTTCCACCTGGTCGCCCACCCGGATGTCCTTCTGCGCGATCAGGTCCTCGTTGTGGAGCGTGGCTGCGGTCACCGTCACGCCCTTGATCTCGACCGGCGCCAGCACGGCCCAGGGGTTGAGCGCACCGGTCCGGCCCACGTTGATCCGGATGTCCTCGAGCCGGGTGACCGCCACCTCGGGGGCGAACTTCCGCGCAATGGCCCAGCGGGGCTCGCGCCCACCCACGGTGCCCAGCTCGGTGTGCAGGTCGAGCCGGTCAACCTTGATCACGACGCCATCGGCCTGGAAGCTGAGCTGCGGGATGAGCTGCTCGTAGCCGTCGATCGCGTGCTGCACTTCTGCCAGCGAAGTGAACCGCCGGCCGTGCTCCTCGACCTGGAACCCCCACCCGCGGAGCGCCTCGAGCAGCTCGGTGTGAGTGCGCGCGGCGAGCCGCCCCTCCACCGGCTCGACCGCAAAGGCGAACATCCGGAGCCGGCGGCGGCGGGTAATGGTGGGGTCGAGCTGGCGGAGCCCGCCGGCCGCCGCGTTCCGGGGATTCGCGAACAACGGCTCCCCCTCCCGCTCCCGCTCCTGGTTCACCCGCCGGAAGCTCTCATAGGGCATGTACACCTCGCCGCGCACCTCCATGCGGCGGGGCCACCCCTTGCCTTTCAGGGCGAGCGGAACGTCCGAGATGGTGCGCAGGTTGGCGCTGATGTCCTCACCGATCACGCCATTGCCGCGGGTGGCCCCGATGGTGAGCCGCCCGTCTTCGTAGGTCAGGCTCACGGCGGCGCCGTCGATCTTGATCTCGGCGGTGTAGCCGGCGGTGCGGACCTCGGGAATGATGCGGGCGTTCCGCTCCTCCCATGCCGCCAGCTCCTCCGGTGTGAAGGCATTGCCCAGCGAGATCATCGGATGGAGATGGGTGTGCTTGGCGAGCGCGCTCGCCACCGGCGCCCCCACGCGCTGCGTGGGGCTATCGGGCGAGCGCAGCTCCGGATGGCGGGACTCGAGCTCCTGGAGCTCTCGGAAGTAGCGATCGTACTCGGCGTCCGGGATCTCCGGCGCGTCGAGCACGTAGTAGGCGTGGTTGGCCCGATCGATCTGCTGGCGCAGCCAAGAGGCCCGCTCGGCTGCGCTGGGCGTCACCGCGCGGTGGACTCCTGGCTCAGGACGGCCTGCGCCACACCCACCAGCCGGTCGATCTCGGCGGACACGCCGTCCGCGAGGCCGGGCTCGTCGGCCGAGGGCGGCGGGTAGGTCGCGAGCAGCTGGCGCATGAACCCGATCAGCGCCGCCTGCTGCTGCTCGCGCCGGCGGGCGTCCTCGTCCTCGCCTTTGCGCTTGCGGAGCCGCTCGAACCGGTGGGCGTTGCGCAGGGCCTTGGCCGTAAGGTTGGCCACCACCTGGCAGAACTGGAGATCGGCCGCCGAGAAGCTGGGGCCGTCGCGGAAAGTGCGCAGGAAGATCGCGCCGATGGCGTTCCCCCTCCAGGAGATCGGGATGACGGTGATGGTCTTGACCTTCCGCGCCGCCAGCGCCCACCGCGCCGGGCCCAGCGACGGGTCGGTGGCGGCGTCGGCGATGAACACGGTCTCGCCGGTCTGGAGCGCCCGGCGGAGCTCGGGATAGCGATCCAGATCTACCACGTAATTCCGGATGCCCGGATCCTCGTAGCTGGCCACCAGCCGCACGCTGTTGCCGCCGCGCTCAGCCAGGAAAATGGAGCAGCGGTCCAGGCCGAAGGTCTCACCCAGCCGCAGGGTGACCGACTGCACCACTTCCGCGAAATGGAGCGACCCGCCGATGTCCTGCAGGATCTCGATGACCGCCAGGAGGTGCTTTCGCTCCTGCTCCAGGGCGTTCAACCGAGATTGGAGTCGTTC
>DASSMN010000579.1:0-9030 GCA_035688885.1 Gemmatimonadales bacterium | reverse complement strand
GCGCCCACCGGCGGCGTGCTCGAAGGCCTGATCCAGTCGGCGGGCGCCGTCGCCGGCACCAGCACGCCCGGCGAGTACGTGGTGCCCGAGCCGGCCTACCCCCGGGTCGATAGCCTGCTCAACATTCCCCAGGTGGCCCGGCAGCTCCCGCGTGGCCTGGTGTTCCGCTGGTCGTCCGCGCCCACCAGCATCGGGGTGCAGCCGTACCGATTCCTCTACGTGCTCGATGACCGCCCGATCGTGACCGGTGCCAACCTGGAGGACGCCCAGGCCACCATCGATCAGCTCACCCAGGGCGCCATCGTCACCTTCCAGCTCGACCGGGCCGGCGGCCGGAAGTTCGGCGAGGAGACCGGGCGCCATGTCGGCGACTTCATGGCCATCCTGCTCGACGGCCGGGTGCAGGGCCGTCCACCCGTGATCCAGAGCCGGATCGGACGGAACGGGCAGATTACCCTGGGCAACAAGAGCCTGCAGGAGGCCCAGGATCTGGCGCTCACGCTCAAGGCCGGCGCGCTTCCGATCCCGCTCAAGATCGTCGAGGAGCGCCAGGTGGGCGCCACCCTGGGCGCCGACTCGATCAAGGACGGCATCACGGCCGGCATCGTCGGCACGGCGATGGTGGTGCTCATCATGCTGGTGTTCTACCGGCTGAGCGGCGCGCTCGCGGTGCTGGCGCTCGCGCTCTACATCCTGTTCACGCTCGGCGGGCTCTCCATGATCGACGCCACGCTGACGCTGCCCGGACTGGCCGGCATCGTGCTCTCGGTGGGCATCGCGGTGGATGCCAACGTGCTGATCTTCGAGCGCATCCGGGAAGAGCTGGTGCACGGCAAGACCGTGCGGCTTGCGGTGGACGAGGGGTTCAAGCACGCCATGAACGCCATCATCGATTCCAACGTCAGCGCGGTGCTCACGGCGCTGTTCCTGTTCCAGTTCGGCACCGGCCCGGTCAAGGGCTTCGCGGTCACGCTCATCATGGGCATCGCCGCCTCGATGATCACCGCGGTGTTCGTCACGCGCACCTTCTTCATGATCTGGCTGCAGCGGCGGCCGACCATGGCAACCCTGAGCATCTGACATGCTGCGACTCTTCGCCAACGCCACGTACGACTTCATCTCGGTCCGGCGCTACGCCTACGCGCTGACGGCGCTGTTCATCCTGCCCGGCCTCCTGCTCCTGCTCGTCCGAGGACTCAACTACAGCGTCGAGTTCACCGGCGGCACGCTGATCCAGGTGGAGAGCAAGGGCAAGGTGGATGTGGGCGCGGTCCGGGCCGGCCTCGACCGGGAAGGCATCCACGGCGCCGAGATCCAGAATTTCGGGGCGGCGAACGAGTTCGTCGTCCGCGCGCGGATCGCCAAGCCCGGCACTGACGCCAACGACACCCAGGCCACCGCGGACGCGGTGCACCAGGCGCTTGCCAGCGTGCTGGGCGCCGACAACTACACGGTCAAGCGGATCGAAGCGGTGGGTCCCAAGGTCGGCGGTGAGCTCCGGACCAAGGCCTTTCTCGCGATCTTCCTCTCGTTCTTCGCGGTGCTGGCCTACCTGGCGTACCGCTTCGAGTGGCGCTTCGGGCTGGCCGCGGTGCTGGCGACCGCGCACGACATCGTCGCCACTATCGCGTTTATCGCCATGCTGCACCTCGAGGTCAGCCTGACGGTGGTGGCCGCGGTGCTCTCGATGGTGGGCTACTCGCTCAACGACACGATCATCATTTTCGATCGGGTGCGCGAGAACCTGAAGAAGCACAAGAAGGAGAGCTTCGAGCAGATCCTCAACCGCTCGGTCAACGAGACCCTGCCGCGAAGCGTGCTGACCCACGGCACCACGCTCTCCTCGCTCACCGCGCTGATCATTTTCGGCGGCGAGGTCATCCGGCCATTCGCCCTGGTCATGTTCTTCGGGGTGTTCACCGGCACCTTCTCGTCCATCTACATCGCGTCGCCGGTGCTGATGGCGATCGAGAAGCGGTGGCCCGGCCAGCTGGCCAAGGGGCACCTGACGCCCCAGGCCACTCCGTCGGAGCGCCCGGTGCAGGGAGGCGGGCGGAAGACGGCGCCGGTAGGCTGACGGAAGGACGGACGGGCAGACGGGAGGACGGGAAGACGGGAGGCCCCAGGACGGAAGCCCCCAGGACGGAAACCCCCTTGGGCGGTCGAGCGTAGGCCGCCGGTGTGCTGGTCCTCCCGTCCTTCCGTCCTCCCGTCCTTCCGTCCTCCCGTCCTTCCGTCCTCTCTGAGCCATGCTGATCGACACCCACTGCCATCTCGCGGATCCCGCCTACGACCCCGATCGGGCCGAGGTGCTGGCCCGCGCCTGGGCGGCCGGATTGTCCCGGATCGTAGCCATCGGGGAGAGCCGGTCCGCGGTCGATCGCGCCCTGGCGCTGGCGGCCGCTGAGCCACGAATCTCGATCACCGCCGGCGTCCACCCTCACGATGCCGGCGGGTGGTCCGCCGACGCCGAGGCGTGGCTCCGGACCGTGCTCGGCCGGCCGGAGGTCGTCGCGGCGGGCGAGATGGGCTTGGACTACCATTACGACCATTCCCCCCGCGAGGCCCAGCGCACCGCCTTCGAGGCCCAACTGGCGCTGGCCCGGGCAGCGGGCAAGCCCGCGGTGATCCACGCGCGTGAGGCGGATGACGATGTCGCGGCCATCCTCCGGGCCCACCCCGATGTCCCCGCTATCCTTCATTCGTTCAGCAGCGGTCCCGGGCTCTTGCGGGCGGGGCTGGACCTCCGCCACTATGTGTCGTTCAGTGGAATGGCGACCTTCAAGAATTGGCGGTTGGACGGCGCCATTATGGAAACTCCGCTCGACCGGCTCCTGGTGGAGACCGACGGGCCCTTTTTGGCCCCCGTGCCCCACCGGGGCAAGCGGAACGAGCCGGCCTTCGTGCGTCATACGGCCGAGCGGATCGCGGCCGTCCGCGGGCTCCCGGCCGAGGAGCTGATCGCCATCACCGGAGCCAACGCGGCCCGGGTATTTCGTTTTTAACCCCTTGGCGGGAGCACGCCCGTGACGACTGCCCCTCCCAAGACGGCGCCCGCATCGGCCGTCCCATCCGACATCGCGATCGCCCAGGCCGCCAAGATGCGTCCCATTCAGGACGTCGCGGCGGAGCTCGGCCTCGGCCCCGACGACATCCTCCCCTACGGCCGCTACAAGGCGAAAATCAGCGCCGACGTGGTCGCCCGGGCCAAGCCGAAGGGCCGCCTGGTGCTGGTCACCGGGATCAATCCCACGCCGGCCGGTGAGGGCAAGAGCACCGTGACGGTGGGCGTGGCCCAGGCGTTCCGCCGCCTCGGAAAGAAGGTCGTCGTCTGCATCCGCGAGCCGTCCCTGGGACCGGTATTCGGCGTCAAAGGCGGGGCGGCCGGCGGTGGCTACGCGCAGGTCGTGCCGATGGACGAGATCAATCTCCACTTTACCGGAGATTTTCACGCCATCACCTCGGCGCACAACCTGCTGTCGGCCATGCTGGACAACCATCTCCACCAGGGCAACGCCCTGGGGATCGATCCCCGCCGGATCACCTGGCCCCGGACCATGGACATGAACGACCGCGCGCTGCGCTCGATCGTCATCAGTCTCGGCGGCATCAACGCGGGGCCGGTGCGAGAGGATCGATTCGTCATCGTCCCGGGCAGCGAGATCATGGCCATCCTCGCGCTCGCGAGCGACCTCTCGGACCTCGAGGGCCGTATCGGCCGGATCATCGTCGGGCTGACCCGCGACCGGAAGCCGGTTACGGCCGCCGACCTCAAGGCGGCCGGCGCCATGACGCTGCTGCTCAAGGACGCCATCCTGCCCAACCTGGTGCAGACGCTCGAGGGCGGGCCGGCGCTGGTGCACGCCGGTCCGTTCGGCAACATCGCCCATGGGTGTAATTCCCTGGTGGCCACCAGGCTCGGCCTCTCGCTGGGCGACTACGTGCTCACCGAGGCAGGCTTCGGCGCCGATCTGGGCGCGGAGAAGTTCTTCGACATCAAATGCCGCTTCGGCAACCTCAAGCCCGAGGCGGCCGTCGTGGTGGCCACCGTGCGCGCGCTCAAGATGCACGGCGGGGTGAAGAAGGACGCGCTCGGCACGCCCGATGTCGCGGCGCTCAAGCGCGGCCTGGTGAACCTCGAGGCCCACGTGAAAAACGTGCAGAAGTTCGGTGTGCCGGTGGTGGTGGCGCTCAACCGGTTCACCTCCGACTCCCAGGAGGAGATCGACGCCGTGCTCCAGGCCGCCAGGAGCTGGGGCGCACGCGCGGCGCTGAGCGACGTGTGGGCCAAAGGTGGGGAGGGCGGGGAAGCGGTGGCCAAGGAGGTGCTGGCGATGCTGGACGAGGGCAAGGCCTCGTTCAAGCCGATCTACGACGCCAACCAGCCGATCAAGGCCAAGATCGAGACCATCGCCCGCGAGATCTACGGCGCCGACGGGGTGGACTACAGCGCCGCGGCCGAGAAGAACATCGCCCAGTGCGAGGCCATGGGCCTGGCCAACACGCCGGTCTGCATGGCCAAGACCCAGTACAGTTTCAGCGACGACGCCACCAAGCTCGGCCGGCCGACCGGGTTCCGCATCACCATTCGTGACGTCTATCCCTCGGCCGGCGCCGGCTTCGTGGTGGCGCTGGCCGGCGAGATCATGACCATGCCCGGGCTCAGCAAGACGCCGTCCGCCGAGGCCATCCGGGTCCATCCCGACGGCACCATCGAGGGGCTGTTCTGATGTCGATCGGTTTCGTCTCGACCCCCGACGCGCCGCGCGCGATCGGTCCCTACAGCCAGGCCACCCGCGCCAACGGCCTGCTGTTCACCGCGGGACAGGTGGGGTTCGATCCCGCCACCGGCGAGCTGGTGGACGGCGGCATCTCGGAACAGACCGAGCGGGTGCTGGCCAACATCCGCGCCATCCTCGAGGCGGAGCGGCTCGACCTGTCCTCCGTGGTCAAGACCACCGTGTACCTGGTGGATATGGCCGACTTTTCGGCCATGAACACGGTCTACGCCAAGGTTTTCGGTGACCACCGCCCGGCCCGCTCCACCGTGGCGGTGGCGGCGCTGCCGCGCGGCGCGCGGGTCGAGATCGACGCCGTGGCGGTGTTACCTTCCTGACGCTGGGAGCGGATCGGGCCTGGTGGCTTGGCCGGTCTTCAAAACCGCGACGGAGGCGCCGTTCGGCGGCTCTGGTGAGTTCGATTCTCACACGCTCCCGCCACCGGCAACCCACGCGCACCCCGCTCTGGAAGGCGCCTGACGTCATGCTTCGTCACGCTGGCTGGCTCGCTCGCGCCTGGTTGCTGGTGGCTGCACCCCTCGTGCTGCCGCGCGGGGCCGCCGCGCAGGATACCGCGGCCGTGACCCGTCCGCCGGCTCGTTCCCCGGATACCACCGCCGTCGGCGGCCGCCGGTCGCGCGCCGACTCGCTCGCGCTTCGCACCAGCCCGATGAACGCGTTCTGGCGCTCGTTCCTTTTGCCCGGGTGGGGCCAGGCCAAGCTCGGCCGCAAGCTCACCGGGGGACTCTTCGTGGCCTGGGAAGGCACCACCTTGGCCATGAGCCTCAAGACCCGTCACGAGCTGGCCTATCTGCGCCGCACCAACTCCCAGCGCGCCGACGACAAGCGCCGAGAGCACGAGGACTGGCTGGTCCTGCTCGGCTTCAACCACCTGTTCGCCGGCCTGGAGGCCTACGTGTCGGCACACCTGAGCGACTTCCCCGGCGACCTCCGGCTGCAGGCCGTGCCGGGTGGCGTCGGCGGCACGGTCTCCGTCCCCATTCGAATCCGATGAACTCCGCTCCCATCGGCATCTTCGATTCCGGCATCGGCGGCCTCACGGTCGCCCGGGCAGTGTACGAGCAGCTGCCCCACGAATCCACGGTCTATTTCGGCGATACCGCCCGCGTTCCCTACGGCCCCAAGTCGCCCGAGACCGTTCGGCGCTACAGCCTCGAGATCCTCGACTGGCTGCTGCATCAGCAGGTGAAGGCGGTGGTCATCGCCTGCAACACCAGCACGGCGCACGCGCTCGAGACACTCCAGCACCACTCGCCGGTGCCGGTGATCGGCGTCATCGACCCCGGCGCGCGCGCGGCGGCCGCGGCCTCGAAAGGCGGCCCCATCGGCGTGATCGGCACGGCGGGGACCATCGCGAGCAATGCCTACGCGCGGGCCATCCAGCGCCGGCACCCCGACGCGCGGGTGGAGCAGCGCGCCTGCCCGCTGTTCGTGCCGTTGGTCGAAGAAGGCTGGTTCGATCATCCCGCCGCCGAGCTGATCGCGCGGGAGTACCTGGAGCCCCTGCGGAACGCGGCGGTGGACACCCTGGTGCTGGGCTGTACCCACTATCCGCTGCTCAAGCCGCTGCTCCAGCGCGTCATGGGGCATGAGGTGCGGCTGATCGACAGCGGCGAGGAGACCGCGACCGTCGTGGCCCATGTGCTCGACCGCAACGATCTCCGCGCGCCCGACAACGTGCCGGTCGAGCACCGCTTCGCGGTGAGCGACGACGAAGCCCGCTTCCGGCAGGTGGGGTCCCGCTTTATCGGGGAACGACTGGGACAGGCGGAGGTGGTGCCGCTGGATTGAAGTGGTGCAGCTCGGCGCCGCTTTCGCTGGCGACGGCATAGCGGAAGCCGTCGAACCAGGCGCCGGGATTGAGGTACTGTCGCCCCGGCGCGAGCTCGGCCAGGGCGGCCTGGTGGGTGTGGCCCATGACGATGAGGCCGAGGTCGGGCTCCCGGGCCAGCAGCTCACCGGCCCACCGACGCTGACGGGCGGCGGCGTGCTGCAGCTTCCCGGCGTCCATGGTGTGGTCCCCCAGGTGGGGGCTTAAGGCGTCCACCAGCCGCAGCCCGAGCTCGGGGTGGATGGCGCGGTACACGGCGGCGGTGATCGGGTGGTTGATCGCGCGGTGGAGCAGGGAGGCGCGGAGCTTCGGCTCGGTCAGTCCGTCGCCGTGAATGGCGGCCACCCGGCGGCGGCCCACCTCGAAGGTGGCGCGGTGCGGCTCGAACTTGGCGCCGACCTCGCGCTCCCAGAAGTCCCCACCCCAGCGATCATGGTTTCCGCCGACCATCACGACCCGCACTCGCCGGGCCAGGCGGGCCAGCGCGGCGGCCACGTGAAACCCGCGCCGCGGGATGACCCGGGCGTAGGAGAACCAGAAGTCGAACAGGTCGCCGTTGATCAGCAGGCAGTCGCCCAGGTCAGGAACGGCGTCGAGGAACGACAGCAGCGCCTCTTCGGTGGCGGGAGGCGCGACCCCCAGATGGGCATCCGAGACGACGACCAGCGATTGGCCCAGCACGGCGCCAAAGATGGGCCGCTCCCGGCAGCGGGGCAACCGAGCCCGCGACGCGAGGTGGTCGCCGCCGGCCACCGGGCTACCGCCAGCGAGTGTCATTGCCCACCCGCCGAGCGTCACCAACCCCGGAGGAGAAGATGACGGTCTCGAGAGTCACCGAGGCCCTGGTTCGGGTCAACTACTCCGAGACCGATCAGATGGGGGTCGCCTACCACGCGCGGTATCTCGTCTGGTTGGACATCGCCCGCACCGAGCACCTGCGCATCTGCGGCGCCAGCTACCGCGAGCTCGAAGCCGCCGGGCTCCGATTGGTCGTGAGCGAGGCGTCCATCCGGTACCGCCAGCCGGCCCGGTTCGACGATCTGGTCCGGGTCCGCTGCTGGGTCCGGGAAGTCGCGTCGCGGCGGGTGACCTTCGGCTACGCGGTCGAGCACGCCGAGGATGGTCGCCTGCTGGCGACCGCGATGGTGGCGCTGCTGGCGCTCGATGCCACCCTGGCCCTCGCTCGGCTGCCGGCGGAGGTGCGCGCCATCCTGCAACCGATCCCCGATCCCGTGGCGCTGGGCCTGACCCGTCAAGCGCAGAGGACATCGCGTGACTAGTCGCGGTCGCATCCGTTCGCGTCGTTGCCGAATCCCGGGATGGGCCCTCCTCGCCCTCCTGGTTCTGATCCCGCTGCCCGCTCGGCTCGCGGCGCAGGAGCAGAGCGTGGTCGAGCAGCTGGCGCCGCTCCTGGCGGCAGAGGATGCGCGCGATTTCCAGCCCGACCTGTTCCGCCGCGGGCTCGTGGCCCCCGACTCGCTGGTCCGGCGCACCGCGGCGTTCAACGCGGGCCGCATCGGCGACCCCCGAGCCACCCCCCTGCTCGTGCCGCTGCTCACGGATCCCGACACCACCGTGCGAGTGGCCGCCGCCTTCGCCCTGGGCCTGCTGCGGGACACTGCCGCCATCGGGCCCTTGATCGATCGGCTCACCGGCCTGCCCGGCCTGGACGCGACCACCGCCACCGAGGCCGTCACCGCCCTGGCCAAGATCGGCGGCCCGCGCGCGGGCGAGTTCTTCGCCGGCGTCCTCGGCGGCAAGGTGGCGCTGTCCCAGGACGACCGCACGCCGGCGCTGCTGCAGATTCTGGGGGAATCGTGGCGCCTGGGCGCCGATGCGCCCGTGACCGGGCTGTTGCCCTACATGGACGACACGCTCTCAGGCCCGCGGCTCCGCGCCGTCTACTCCCTGGCGCGGCTCCGGGCGCCGGCGGCCGGCAACCGGATGCTGCTGGTGCTCCGCGACGAGGAGCCTTACATCCGGTCGCTGGCGGCTCGAGCCCTGACCCGGAGCTACGTCGATTCGGCCAAGCTGGCCCCGTCGTCGGTGGCCGAGCTCCTGGTCCGCGCGGCGGACGAGCCCAATCTTCAGGTCCGGATCAACGCCCTGCGCTCGCTCCAGAGCTATCACGACTCTGCCTTCGCGCCTAAAGTCGTCCCCTTGCTCGACGATCCCCAGCCCAGCATCGAGGTGCTCGCGGCCGAGACCCTGGGCGAGCTGGGCGGCGGGGAGGCGGTCAAGGGGCTGACTCGGGTGGTCGCGGGGAAGGGTACCGCGCAGCTCCGCCGTACCGCGCTGGTGGCCCTGGCTCAGACCGATCCCAAGGCCTTCGAGCCGGCCGCCGCCACGTGGCGCTCGAGCAAAGACTGGCTGGACCGCGCCAGCGCGGCGCGAGGCACC
>DASSMN010000576.1:0-3284 GCA_035688885.1 Gemmatimonadales bacterium | reverse complement strand
GATGTCGGTCCTGACGAAGCTATCCCTGGCGGGGATCTTTGCCACGGGGTGCTCCTCGGCCCAGCGGATCGATCTCGTGCTGTCGGTGGGGAAAGTCGTCACGCTGGATTCGACGTCCGGTAATCGGACGGCCGTGGCGATCGGAAACGGTCGGATCGTGGCGGTCGGGGACTCCACCCTGGTGTCCGACGCGGGTCATGGTACCAGGGTGGTCCGGCTCGATGGTGCGGTGGTGGCTCCAGCCATGATCGATCATCACGTCCATCTGTTCAATGTCGGTCTGGCCCTGCTCAACGACCGCGATCACAGCCGGTTGCTGCTCGATCTGGGCGGCGTGACGAGCCTCGCGGAGGTCGCCCGGCGGATCAGGGTCCGGGCGAGGACGGCGCCATCCGGGGCGTGGATCGTGGGTGGAGGCTGGAGCCAGGCGGCCTGGGGGACCCAGGCGCTGCCCACCAACGCCGTACTGAACGCGGCGGCGCCGGGCCACCCCGTGTATCTCGCGCGGAGCGACGGGCACGCGGGATGGCTCAATGCACGGGCGTTGTCGCTGGCGGGTATCACGGCCGCAACGCCCGATCCCTACGGTGGCACAATCATCCGAGACCGGTTCGGAGCGCCGACCGGCATCCTGCTCGAGCGGGCCAACGAGCTGGTGACGCCGCTGGTGCCGGTGCTCTCGGACCAGGATGTGATGGCCGCGTTCCAGCTTGGCGCCCAGGCGCTCACCGCGCGAGGCGTGGTAGAGGTGTACGACGCGGGCGTGCTGCCGGTGCCGGGACTGGTGGCGCTCAATGCCGACTTCGGACGGTATCTGGCACTGCTACGGCGGGCTGATTCGCTCGACCCGCTGCCCCTGCGCGTGAACCTGATGATCCCGGCGCCGAGTGCGTTGGCCGATTCGCTGCTGGCCGCACGGGATACGAATCGCGTCCTCTCCCCGCGACTCCGGATTACGCACCTGAAGCTGTTCGCCGATGGGGCGCTCGGCAGCCGGGGTGCGGCGCTCACCCATCCCTATGCCGACGACCCCGCTACTCACGGCGTGCCACGGATGACCGCGGAGGAGATCACTGGCCTGTCGCTGCGCGCCGTGGACGCCGGTCTGGGGGTGGCGATTCACGCCATCGGCGACGAGGCGGTGAAGCGCGCGCTCGATGCCTGCGAAGCGGTCCTCGCCCAGCGCCCGGGGCTGGACCCCACGCGCCTCCGGATCGAGCACTTCTCCTACGCGAGGGAGGAAGACTTCGGCCGTGCGGTCCGGCTCGGCGTGGTGCTCTCGATCCAGTCCAACTTCAACTCCGCCGTAACGGACCACCCGACGTTCGGCGGCATGCGGGTCGGCCCTGCCAATGATCCACGAGTGTACGCATGGAACCGTCTGGAGCGCATGGGGGCACGGCTGGTGGAGGGATCGGACTACTTCACGCGGCCTGGGCCGCCGCTGGCGGGGTACGTGGCGGCCCTGACCCTGCACAACGCGGTCGGCGACGGGCGCCCCGACGCCGAGGCCCGGTTGGTGGCGTACCGGATGCAGGCGGTGCCGGCGGGGATCCAACCCGGTGCGCCGGCCGACCTGGTCATCTTCAGCGGCAATCCCCTCACTACCCCGCGTGACAGCCTAGCCGGAATCGAGGTGCTCGCCACCGTCAACAACGGCCGGCTGAACCTGTCTCACAGCCTCCGCAGCGCCTTCATGAGCATGAGCAGCACGACGGCGCCGATAAACGCCGTGAAAACATCTGCGACCAGGCCCGTTCCCACGCGTATCCCCAACTGCCTGAACAGCCAGCCACCGATGAATGCGCCGAGTATGCCGATGAGGATGGCTCCGACGATTCCAACCTTGATGTTCTTGATCAGAGCATCTGCCAGCAGACCGGCAACCCCTCCAACCACAACCCAGACCACCAGCATGTCCAGTGTCATCGTTGCCTCCCTGGAAAAGACGATACATCGGCCCCTCACGGCCCCTTGGCCGTCACCGTGAACACGCCGCCATCGCTGCGCCCGTTCACCCCCGGGTTGTACATCTCCTCCGCGTACACGGGCGGCCGTATGAACACGCCCGGCGTCGTGGCACGCGCCACATAGGTCATGGTGTAGGTCCCGGGCCAGAGTGTGGTGGCGACGTACACCACGCGATCGTCGCGCAACTCCCGGTGGTCCCACGGCGACCACCAGCCGTACTCCCAGTACCCGTAGTACCAGCCGGCCCCCTCGGCGCCGGCCACCTGTTGCTCCTCCTCGTCGGGATTTTCCTCCCGGTTCTGTTGCTGCGCCACCGGGGGCAGGCCCGCCCCCCGCAACGAGATGTCCACGGCCTCGAGGCCGGCGGGCAGCGCGTCGTCCACCACGATGAAGTTGCGCAGCGCGGGGATGGTGACGCGCAGCTTGACCCGCACCAGGTCTCCCTCGACGGCGCGGGTGATGGGTGTCGGCGCGTCGTAGCGTTCGTACCAGCGCTCCACGCGGATCCCGCCGTCCGACGGTCTCACGGGGCGACCCTGCGGGACCTCGCGCACCGTCAGATAATAGAAGACCGGCGCGCCGGTCCCCGGCGCAACCAGCGAGACCTGCAGGGCCTGCTTGCCGTCGGGGCGGGTCGCGAGGAGGCCGGTGAGCGCGACGGTTGTGTCGCTGAACGTACCGCCTGACGGCTTCTGGAACAGCACGCGGGCCCCGTGGCTCACCCGCACCGGCCGCTCGGCGGCGGCGCGGCGATAGGTGTCGTAGCGGGTGAGCGCCTCGACCGCCGAGGCGTAGTCCTGCGTATCCCACCACCAGTCGAAACCCTCGGCCCGGCCGCGTTGCGCCACGGTCTCCACCAGAGGGCCCACGAAGGGGCTCTGCGGATCGACCACCAGCGTCGCCGTGAGCAGCCGTGCCGCCGGCCGGATGGTGGACCAGAAATAGAAGTATTTGGCCGAGATGTCCGACGGGAGCACGGCGCGACGGCCCTCGACCTTCAGCTGCGCCCACGCCGGAATGAGCAGCGCGCGGGCGGCCGTCAGCTCACGGCGTCGTGCCAGCATCTCCGCCAGGAGGAAGCGGTCCTCCCAGGAGAGCTGAGGGGCCCGCTGGAGCAGATCGTTCTCGACCGCGATGTCGGGGAGTCCCGCGCGCGAGAGAAAATCGGCCGCGGCGACGCGCTCGCCGAGGAAGACCTTCTGATCGTCGTACCAGTGGAACACGGGGATCATCAGGCGCGCCGGGTTGTGCAGCCAGGTCGAGAGATACCTGGCGAGCCGCGGCACCACCGAATCGTTCACCGCCACGCCCGC